>JBCCTM010000163.1:0-7690 GCA_039198535.1 Pseudomonadota bacterium | reverse complement strand
GGACATGTGATGTGGGCGCTTCCCCTCGGCGCCGCCGTCCTTACGCTGGGCGTCGCCCCCGAGCTTTTGACCGCGCTTTCCGCCGACGCGGTAGCTAGACTGATCGAGGCGGTTGGAGCCGGCGCAGTTGATCCCACGGCCGCGCCTGGAATTGAAAGCATGGGCGGCGACCCAGATCGGATAAGCGGAGACGGATAATGTCGGAGCGGACCGGGGCGGCGCCATTTCGCATTGAGCGCGTGGCCGAAGTGACGAGCACAATGGACGCCGCGCATCGGGCGGCCCGCGGCGGCGCGACTGAGGGTCTCTGGGTGCTCGCCGACCGCCAAACCCAGGGCCGCGGGCGGCGCGGGCGTTCTTGGCTTGCGCCCGAGGGCGCGCTGACCACCACTCTGTTGCTCCGACCCCTGGCGCGGCGCCCGGAGCTCGGACCCGCCGCGGTGGCGACGCTGTCCTTCATCGCCGCGCTTTCCCTGCGGGACGCGCTCATCGCTCTCGGCGTTGGTGCGGACATCGCCCTCAAATGGCCCAATGACGTGTTGGTCGGGGGCGGCAAGATCGCTGGGATCCTCCTTGAGAGCGAAGGGGCGGGGGGACCGCCGGCGAAGACCCATCTGGCGGTGGGGATCGGCGTGAACTTGGCCGCCGCGCCGGAGGCGGCCGACCTTGAGCCTGGAGCGGTCGCGCCCACCTGCGTCGCCGATCATGGCGTCGAGGCGACGCCTGAGGCGGCCCTCGCCCTGTTGTCCGACGCCTTCGCGCCTCGCTATGAGCGTTGGTTGAGCGATGGCTTCGTCGGCCAGCGCGCGGAATGGCTCGCGGCCGCCGCCGGCAGGGGGAAGACGCTTGAAGCCAAACTTGGAGCGCGCACGATCACCGGCGTTTTTGACGATGTGGATCTCGACGGCGCGCTGGTGTTGAGGACGCGGTCCGGCGTAGAGAAGGTGCTGGCGGCGGATGTGCAGCTCGGCGCCTGACCGGGCGCCGGACGGCCCGGCGGGGCGAGGTTCGGACAGCGCGGCGGGCCAGAGCGGCGGGCCAAGAGCGGCGGGCCAAGAGGAGAGCGGCATGTTGTTGGCCGTCGATGTGGGCAACACCAACACTGTCTTCGCGGCCCATGACGGCGAAAAATTCGCCGCCGCATGGCGGATCCGCACCGAGGGCATGCGCACTTCGGACGAGTATTTCGTGTGGCTGAGCCGTCTGATGCGGCATAAGGGCGTGAGCCTTGGCGACATCACCGGGATCATCATCGCCTCGGTCGCCCCGCAAACGCTCTTCAACCTCAAACGGCTCTCCGTCGATTATTTCCGCACGGAGCCGTTGGTGATCGGCGAGCCTGGCGTCGATCTCGGCATGCCGGTGCGCACGGACCATCCGTCTGACGTCGGCGCCGATCGCGTGGTGAACGCGCTGGCGGCGATGGCCTCCTATGGCCCCAATCTGATCATCGTCGATTTTGGCACGGCCACGACGTTTGACGTGGTGGATGGGGATGGCGCCTATGCGGGCGGCGTGATCGCGCCGGGGGTCAATCTCTCCAGCGAGGCGCTCTTCAAAGCGACCGCCAAACTGCCGCGCATCGCCATCGCTCGACCGCCCAAGGTGGTGGGGCGCGATACCGTGCCGGCCATGCAGAGTGGGCTGTATTGGGGATATGTGAGCCTCGTGGACGGGATGTGCCAGCGCATCAAGGCGGAGCGGGGCGACGAGATGACGGTGGTGGCGACGGGCGGCTTGTCCGCGCTGTTCGCCACTGGAGCGGAACAGATCGACCATGTGGATGACGACCTGACCATCCGCGGACTGATTGAAGTTTACAGGCGCAACGCCGGCCGAACGAACGGGCGACCCTGACGGCGCGGGGCGGGCAAGAGGCCCGTCGCCATCGCGTCGTCGCGAATAAGGAGAGTGATACCCCCCATGAGTGGAGCGGATGAGCTCGTCTACGTCGCCTTGGGCGGCGCGGGCGAGATTGGCATGAATTTCTACTGCTACGGCTTTGGGCCGGAGCGGGATCGCAAATGGCTGATCGTCGATTGCGGCGTCACTTTCGGCGACATGGCGTCTTCCCCCGGCGTTGATCTGGTGATGGCGGACATCGACTTCATCGCCGAACGCCGGGACAGCCTATTGGGGATCGCGATCACCCACGCCCATGAAGACCATGTGGGCGCGCTCTCCCATCTTTGGCCGCAGCTGAAAGCGCCGGTGTTCTGCACGAAGTTCACCGCCGCCGTGGCGAAACGGAAATTTGAGGATCAAGGGATCGCGCCCGCCGAGGTGTTGCGCGTAGTGGCGCCCCATGATCGGACGCAGCTTGGCCCCTTTGAGATCAGCTTCTTCCCGGTGACCCACTCCGTGCCGGAAGCCATGGCCTTGGTGATCCGGACACCGCTTGGCTTGGTGTTCCATAGCGGCGATTTCAAGTTGGATGAGGCGCCTCTCATCGCGCCGCCGACGGATGAAGCGGCCTTGGGCGCCATCGGCGATGAGGGCGTGCTCTGCTTCGCCTGCGACAGCACCAATGTGTTCGAGGAGGGCCGAGCGGGCTCGGAGGAGAGCGTGCGCCCGGGCCTCGCCAAGGTGATGCGCGAGAGCCCCGGCGCGGTGGCCTGCACCACCTTCGCCTCCAACGTCGCGCGCCTCCGCACCATCGCCGAGGTGGCGCGGGAGAATGAGCGTTCGGTCGTGTTGGCCGGTCGGGCCATGAAGCGCATGGTGGAGACCGCGATCGCCACCGGCGCGGTGCCGGATTTCCCCGATCTGATCGATGAGGACCGCGCGGAGGATCTGCCCGCCCGTCACCTCTGTTATCTCGTGACGGGCAGCCAAGGCGAGCCCCGCGCCGCCGTGGGCCGGATCAGCACCAACAGCCATCCGTTCATTCGCCTGAAGGAAGGCGACACGCTGATCTATTCCTCGCGGACGATCCCCGGCAATGAGCGGGAGGTCTACCGCGTCTATAATCGGCTCGCCGCGCTGGGCGTCCGGGTCGTGGACGCGGACATGGCTGACATCCATGTCTCCGGCCATGGCTACCGCGACGAGATCGCGCAGTATTACAAGCTGTTGCGCCCGGCCATCGCCCTGCCGATCCATGGCGAGCATCGCCATCTGGCGGAGCATGCGCGCATGGCGAAAGCTTGGGGCGCCGAATACGCCGCGTTTGCGCCCAACGGCCGGATGATGCGACTGGCCGGCGGCGCGCGCCCGGAGCCGGAGGCAGTGCGCGAGGTGGAGACGGGCCGGGTTTATTTGGACGGCAAAACCTTGGTGGGCGCGCTGGACGGCGTGATCCGCGCGCGCTTGAAAATGGCGCGGCAAGGCAAGGTCAGCATGGCGCTGGTGGTGGATGAGGAGGGCGAGTTGATCGCCGATCCCCAGATCCGCGCCGTGGGCGCGCCGGTGGATGGCGAGGGTTGGCCCCGCCCGCTGGAGGAGCTGATCGAAGAAGCCGTGGACGACGCGCTGGAGAACCTCTCCAAGAAGGACCGCCGCTCCGACAAGCGCATCGAAGACGCCGCCGTCGCCGCGTGCCGGCGCATTTGTGAGCGGCATTGGGGCAAGAAGCCGGAGATCGCCGCATTGGTGGTGCGCCTGGATGAAGAAGAGGATTGAGGCGGGCGTCGCCGCGGAGCCGCGTTGGGCTTTTTTGAGGGTCCGCCCCCGCGCCGCGTCCGGCGTAATGAGAGGGGCGATAGGTGAATTGAGGGAGGTGCGCCATGGCGTCTAATGAGGTGCTGCGGCCGAGCGCGTTCGCGGTGATCGGGTTAGGGATCGTCTTGCTTTACGGGCTAAGCCTGTTCGGCGCGGTCTCGTCGTTCGCGCAACTTGAGCTACTGCGTGAACAATCGGCGATCATGGGCACAGATGGCGTGCCCATCGAGGTGCAACTCGGGGTGAGCGTCGCCATCGCGGCGCTGCTGATCCTGGCGGGGGTCGGCGTCATGCGCCGGCGCAGTTGGGGCATGGCGCTCTGCATCGGCGTCATGGCTGGTTCGGCCGCTTTCGGCTACCTGGTGCAGCCGAGCCTGATCAACATCCTCCCATCGATCCTGATCATCGCCCTGTTGGCGCTGCGATTTTACGTCCTGCCGACGCGGATCACGCCGGAGCAAGAACCCAGCTTCGTAGCGACCGGGTTTTGGACGCTTTTCTTGAGTTTCGCCGCGTTCATGTGCGCCGGCGCTTTGGCTTTCCTCTACATGCTGATCGATCCGTCTGTGATGGTCGCACTCGGAGCCGATCTCGGCTCTGAGGATCCGGTCGCCTTCATGGGCATCATGATCTCCGTCTTCGGAGGCCTGATGTTCTTGTTCTGGGTGATCGGCGCGGCGATGTACCGATTTCGGTGGAGCGCCGCCACCTTTGGTTGGGTGTTCATTGGCGGCGGAACGACACTGGGCCTGTTCTATCTGAGCTTCTTTTTGCTCGCGAGCATGGGGGGCGGCGCGGCGACGGGCATGCCGCCGGGCTTCGATGACATGGTGGCCCGCGTCGACCAGACCGTGCTCGCGACGATCGCCGGGGTTTCGACGGCGTTGGGGTTGATCCTGGTGGCGCTGCAACGGAGCCGGGAGGCGGCGCAACGGGCCGCGACAAGCCAAGCCACCGCCGAGGCGTTCCGCTGAGGCGCGCCGCCATCGTCATCGCACTGCGCGCCGCCGTCTTCGCGGGGCTCACGCTGCTTACCCAGATCGGCGGCGTCGCTTATGTGGCGGCGCTGTTCATGACCCGGAACGCCAGCCGCCGCCGGTGGCGCGCGCCGGCGTTGACGGTCGCCCTGTATGCGGGGCTCGCAGCGGCGACCATGCAGATTGCGCCGCTTTTCGGACGGGAGCCGTTGCCCTGCTTTGGCGGGGAAGGCGCCGCGCTTCGGAGCGCCTCGCCGCTCTACTGCGCGCTCAACCGCCATTACGCCACGCCTGAAGCCATCGCGCTGACGGAAGCTTTAGCGGCGCATGTGGCGCGTGAGGTTCCAGGCGCGATCACGCTGACGCTGGACGCGTCCTTCCCCTTTATCAACGGGTTCCCCTTACTTCCCCATCTCTCCCATGATGACGGCGAGAAAATCGACATCGCGTTCTATTACCTCGACGGAGACGGCCGCCCTCGACCGGGCGAGATGGCGTCTCCCCTGGGATATTGGGGTTTTGAGCAGCCCAGGGCGGGCGAAGCGCAGCCCTGTGCGGGGCGGCGCGATTGGCTGACGCTGCGGTGGGACATGGATTTGTTCCAGCCCCTGGTGCGGCGGGAGTGGCGGATCGATCCTGAATCGCTCGGGGCGGCGCTCCGCTGGTTGGCGGAGACGGGCCCGGAATACGGCCTCGGCCGCGTGCTGATCGAGCCCCATCTTTTGGAGCGCCTGGAGGTTGACGCGCCGCATTTCCGCTTCCAGGGCTGCAGGGCCGCCCGCCATGACGACCATATCCACTACCAACTCCGCTGAAGCCCGTCCCCGGAGATGCGCCGCTTTGGGCCCATGTGGCCCCAGCGCGCCGCGCGCGACAGACCCAACGCGCGGCGCCGCCGAGCAGAGGTCGGCGAGGCGAGACAGGGGGAAAAACCGTCCAGGTCGAGGCGATCCGGAACGCAAGGGGGCGAGCCCCAGGCCGCCGTCGCGTCACCGAGCGTTGAGCGTCACGGATCTGCGCCGATCTTAGGGGCGGCGCGGCTGAGAGACAGTCCTGGGAGCGGCTTGGGGTCGCGGTGGGGCGCTCTGAGACGCTTTTCCGTTCCTTGGGTCTCTGTGAGGCGGCACTCTCGCGCTCCGCTGTGACGCTCGGAGACCAATGGAGAATGTTGGACATTCCTGCCCCAATTGCGGGGCCGCGCTCGATTGGCGCTTGCGCCTCACTCGGCTGGTCGAGTGCGCGCAATGCGGCGCGGCGGTGGCGCTGGAGCGCGATGGCGCGTTACGCCAGATCGGTGAGCGGGGCGACATGGCTGATACGCCGGCCTTGTTCCGCGTCGGCGAGGTGACGGAGGCGCTGGGCCGTCCCTGGCGGGCGCTCGGCCATGTGCGCTTCAGCTACGGGCCAGGCTGGTGGGACGAGTTCTGGTGCGTCTTCGACGGCGGCGGAGCGCGCGCCGATGAGGACGCGCTCGCCCGGGCGGAAACGGCTTGGTTTTCCTGTGACGAGGGCGATGTGGCCATGGAGGCGGCGCTTGGGCCCGACGATCCGGCCCCGCCGGCGGAACCGGGCGACAGCTCTGACGCCATGTTCAGTTGGCCGCCCCAATCCGACAATCTGAAATGGCCGCAGCAAACCTACGCTCTCACGGAGACGGGCGAAGCGCGCTGCATCGCCTTCCGGGGCGAGCTGCCAGAGGCGGTGGCGTTGGGCGAGACCCATCGCTACCGGCTGTTCGCGAGCCAAAAAGGCGGCTTGATGACCTTGGAGACCTGGCGAGACGGGGCCGGTCGCGCCCAGGAGAGTTGGAGCGCCGGCCGCTGGATCGACCCCTGGGAGGTGACCGCGCCGCAGAGCGACCACCCATGACCGGGACTGCGCGGGCTTTGAATTGCGCCAGCTGCGGGGCGGGACAATCCTTGCCGCCTGTCGGCCGGATGCGCGCCCATGCCTGCCTGTTCTGCGGCGCGATCCTAGACGCCGCCGATGATTTTACGCCCATCGCCGCCGCCGTGGCCCAGGAGGGCCCGGAGACGCCCTTCGCCATCGGCCAAAGCGGGCGGATCCGGGGCGTGGAGATGCTGGTGATCGGCGTGCTCGGCATGGAGGAGCGCCATGAGGGAAAGGTCTGGCGTTGGGTGGACGCGCAGCTGTTCTCGCCGACCCATGGCTTCGCTTGGCTGACTTGGGAGGAGGGGCGGGTGCTGTTCACCCGCAAACAGCGCGTCGCGCCCTGGCCGCCGCGCTTCAGCGCGCGGGACGTGGCGCGGGCGGAGAACCGGCCCTCGATCGAGTTCAAGGGACAGCGATACAGCTACTTCGACAGCGGCTTTGAGCGCATCGCCTACGCCGCCGGCTCATTCAATTTCGCCCCCGATCGGGACGCCAAAACCCATAGCGCGCGGTTTCTTGGGCCCGAGGGCATGTTCGCCTATCGCGACGGTGGCGATGAGGTGGAGTGGGAGCTCACCGAGGCGCTCGACCGCGACGAGACGCTCCGTAGCTTCGGGGTGTCGCCGGAGACCGTGACGACGCCCGCGCCGGGCGTCCACGCGTTGGAGCCCTTCCAACGCTCGCCGCTGCTGGCGGAGCTGCGCAATGTGGCGTTGGCCTTCGCGCCGGTGGCGCTGATCCTCGGGCTGATGGCGCCGCTGTTGTTCGCGCGGACGGTGGCCGAGACGTCCTGGGCGCCGGTGGACGCGCCGATCTCTGCGGCGTTCGAGGTCACGGACGCCAATCGCCTGCTGGAGCTTGAGGTCTCCGCCAACGTCACCAACGCCTGGGCCGTGTTCGAGCTGGAGCTGCGCGACCTCGACGCGGGCCGCCAAGTGACCGAACTCGCGCCGGTGGTGGAATACTACCAAGGCTACCAAGACGGCCGCTGGAGCGAGGGCGCGCGCCAGACCGCCCGCTATGTGCGCCCGCCGAGGCCCGGGCGGTATCTCGCGGTGGCGACCTTTGTCGAGGGAAACACCTGGCGCGGCTCGGGGTCCCGGGGGCGCCAGGAGGCGACGCGCGCGCGGCTGACGGTGCGGGAAGGCGTGGGCTCCGGG
>JBCCTM010000162.1:0-7716 GCA_039198535.1 Pseudomonadota bacterium | reverse complement strand
TCTTGCCCGCCGTCCGAGGAAAGGGGCGGGCCAGAATGTCGCATTTCAGGTTTGTCGCGCCGCGCCGCCCAACGCCAGATGATCGCGAACGCGCTGAAAATCTGTGGGAAATCCCCCCACATCCCTCCGCGACGACTGTCTCAACGGCGCCGTCCGCGGCCGTTTTCAGCTTTTAGCGTTTACTTTTTTCGGGACGAAGCGCCGCGGGGCCATATGTCGGCGGGTGGGCCTGAAAAAGGGCTTTCCGATTGAAGTTGTTGAAGAAAACTGAGGGTGGGCGTGGCGTTCAGTCCGGCTGAGCACAAGAAGGCGCAGGGCGACCAAGCCCGACCGACGCTGCTGTGGCTGCGGCGGGATCTGCGTCTGGCCGACCATCCGGCGCTGGCGTCCGCGCTGTACGCCGGGCGGCCGGTGATCCCTGTCTACATTTGGGATGAGGTCGATGCGGCGCTCCTGGGGGCCGCGCCGCGCTGGCGCCTCGCCCGCAGTCTTGAGGCGCTCGCCGCCGATATCAAAGCGCTTGGCGGGCGCTTGATCCTTCGGAAAGGGGCGGCCGAACCCACACTCCGCGCGCTGATTGAAGAGACGGGCGCCGTCGCCGTGCATTGGAGCCGGTATTACGAGGCGTCCGCCATCAATCGCGACAAAGCGGTGAAGTCCGCGCTGAAGAGCGGCGGCGTGGAGGCGCGCAGCTTTGAGGGGTTCCTGCTCCGCGAGCCGTTCGAGACGACGACGAAGACGGGCGGCTTCTTCAAGGTCTATACGCCGTTCCAAAAGGCGTTCAGCGCGGACTATACGCCCGCTGACGCGCTCCAGCGGCCGAGCACGTGGCCCGCGCCGTCGCAATGGCCTGAGAGCCTCGACCTCTCGGACCTACCTCTGGAGGCGGCGATGGATCGCGGCGCAGCGGTGCTTGCGCGGACCGTGCGCGCGGGCGAGACGGCGGCGTTGGAGCGTCTCTCGCGGTTTGTGGGGGGGCCCGAAGTCGGCGACGATCTGAGCGGGCTCGCCGCCTATCATGATCGGCGCGATCGCTTGGATCTGTCGGGGACGTCTGGCCTCTCTCAGCATCTCACCCTGGGCGAGATCTCGCCCAGGCGGGCCTGGCTCGCGGCCTCGGCCGCGGTGGAGCGTGAGCCCAAGGCGGAAGCCGGCGCCGCCGTTTTCCTGAAAGAGCTGATCTGGCGGGAGTTCGCTTGGCATCTCGCCTTCCATACGCCCGAGATCCGCAGCGGAAATTGGCGGCCCGAATGGGATGCGTTCGAATGGAGCGATGATCCGGACGCCGGTGGAGCGCCCTCACCGGAGCTCAGCGCTTGGCGCCAAGGGCGGACCGGGGTCGCCGTGGTCGATGCGGCGATGCGGGAGATCTACGTGACCGGCGTGATGCACAATCGCGCGCGGATGATCGTGGGCAGCTATTTGACCAAGAATCTGCTGGTGCATTGGCGCGCCGGAGAGCGCTGGTTCGCCGATTGTCTGGTGGATTTCGACCCGGCCTCGAACGCGATGGGCTGGCAATGGGTCGCCGGCTCAGGGCCCGACGCCGCGCCGTTCTTCCGGATCTTCAATCCCGACACCCAGGCCGAACGGTTCGACCCGCAGGGCCGCTACCGGGCGCGCTGGCTGCCGGAGCGGGGGGAGGCGGGCCGGAGCGAGGCGTTGGCGCTGGACGCCGCCCCTGAGGTCGACGGCGCCGCCTTTTTCGAGGCCTGCCCGCGCTCCTGGGGGCTCTCGCCGGCCGATCCCGCGCCACTGCCGAGCCTCGATCTGAAAGCGGGCAGAGAACGCGCTTTGGCCGCTTACCAAACGTTGAGGCGGGCCTGACCGCCGCCACGCCTTGGGCCCCAAGCGCCGTCGCGCCGCGCCCGATGAACTGAGTGAGTAAGGAGAGACTGACCCGTGAAGATTGCGATCATTGGGGCCGGCGTCTCGGGCGTCGGCGCGGCCCTCGCCCTGAGCGAGGTGGCGGACGTGCAATTGTTCGAGAAAGACGGGCGTTTTGGCGGCCACGCCAATACCGTCGATGTCGATTACGATGGGGAGACGATCCCCGTCGATACGGGTTTCATCGTACTGAACGATCGCAATTATCCCAATCTCACGGCGCTGTTTGATCATCTCGGCGTGGCGACTGAGGAGAGCGACATGTCGTTCTCGATCTCGCTTGACCAGGGGCGGTTGGAGTACGCCTGCGACGATCTTGATCGGGTGTTCGCCCAGCGCTGGCGGGCCATGGATCCGCGATATCTCTGGAGCTTTCGGGAGATCCTGCGCTTCAACAAAGAGGCGAAGGCGGCGCTCGCCAGCGGCGCCTTGGACGGTCTGACGTTAGGAGAGTTTTTGCAGAAGCGCGGCTTCGGACGCTATTTTCGAGAGAACTTTCTCTACGGCATGGGCGGGGCGATTTGGTCGACGCCATCGGCGGAGATGAGCGCGTTCCCGGCGAGGGGCTTCGTCCAATTCTTCTCCAATCACGCGCTGTTGAGCGGCTTTGGCCGGGTGATCACCTGGCGCACCGTGTCTGGCGGCAGCCGTGAATATGTGCGGCGCGCGCTCCAAGCGCTGGGCCCTCGCGCCCAGGCCGGCGTCGGCGCAAGCGCGGTGACCCGACGCGCCGACGGCAAGGTGGAGATCAGCTTCGATGACGGCTCAAGCGGCGTGTTCGACCATGCGGTCCTCGCCTGCCACAGCGATCAGTCGCTGCGTTTGCTCGCCGACGCGGACACCGAGGAGCGCGCGGTGCTGGGCGACGTGCGTTACGGAGAAAACGTCGCCGTCTTGCACCGCGATCCGAGCCTAATGCCAAAGCTGCGCAAGGTCTGGTCGAGTTGGAACTTCCTGTCAGAGAGCGGGGAGGGCGCTCGGAAGCCGGCGGTGAGCTATTGGATGAACCGGCTGCAGAATATCGATCGCGCGAGACCTCTGTTTGTCACGCTCAATCCCCCGGTGGAGCCAGACCCGGCCTTGACCTTTGGGCGCTACCAGTACGCGCATCCGCAGTTCGACACGGCGGCCTTCGCGGCGCAGGACAATCTCGACCGGATCCAAGGCAGGGGCGGCGTGTGGTACGCGGGCGCCTGGACGGGCTGGGGGTTCCATGAAGATGGTCTGCGGAGCGGCTTGAGGGTCGCGGCGGCGTTCGGCGCGCGGCCCAGCTGGCTGCGCGACCTGGGCGCGGGCCCGGCCCCAGGCCTCGCGATGGCGGCGGAGTGACGACACGTGGATAGCGGCGACGCGCTTCAACCTGTGGGCGTCCTCGCGGCGCACGAGCCGGGCGATGGCGGCTTAGGGCCGGCCGACGCCGCGTCTCCAGGTGCGCCTGGCGGGGCGCCCGATCATCTGTTTGAGCCGCGGATTTTCGTGGGCTCCGTGAGCCACGCGCGTCTCAAACCCGTGCGCCACGCCTTCAAGCACGCCGTCTTTTCGCTCTGGCTGGATGTGGACCGCCTGGCGGAAACGGCGGGGCGACTTCGGTTCTTTGGCCTTAACCGGTTCAATCTGATCGGCTTCTCGGAACGCGCCCATGGGCCGCGGGATGGCGGACCGCTGCGGCCTTGGGTGGAGGAGCGGTTGCGGGAGATCGACGCCCCAGCGCCCCGCCGGATCATGGCGCTCTGCCTGCCGCGGATGCTTGGCTATGAGTTCAATCCGCTGACGACCTATTATTGCTATGACGCAGAGGGCCGGCTGACGGCGTTGGTGTATGAGGTGAAGAACACCATCGGCGGACAGCACGCCTATCCTGTCCGCCTCGACCCGGCCGCGGAGACGCGTCGGACGGAGCCCCTTCGGACAAAGAAGCGTTCACGACACCGCCATGAGCGGCGCAAGGCGTTCTACGTCTCGCCGTTCATCGAAATGGCCAAAACCTATCGTTTTGATGTGGTTGAACCGGGCGACCGGCTCAGCTTGCGGATCACGGAATCGGATGCCGAAGGGCAGGAGTTGATCGCCGTGTGGGAGGGGCGCGCGGAGCCTCTGAGCGACGGCCGAATCCTGCGCCGGATGGTCAGCCATCCGCTGCTGAGCCTCCGGGTGATCGGGCTGATCCATTGGCACGCGATCCGACTTCTGTGGAAGGGCGCGCCCATGATCGGGCGGCGCATGGCGAGCCCTGAGGCGCAGCGCGGGTCGTCATCCACGATGTGACGCCGCGCCCGGCCCGCGCGGCGTGTGCGACGCTTGACGCGCGCCCGCGAATGAAAAGTGACTGAGTGAGTAAGAGGATGGGTTCATGACGAGCTTGCAGTTGACCGAGAGCCCGATCGGGGCGGACGTCGCGAGGGTGTTTCGAAGCGTCGACGGACAACGCGGGCTGCCCAGTTGGTTCGCGCTGGTGTTCAACGCCATCGCCAAGATCGACTACGGCGCGCTGGAGTGGCGCTTGCCGGATGGCCGGGTGTTCCGCGCGGAAGGGACGCTGCCCGGGCCGCAGGGCCGCGTGATCGTGCATGACGGTCGCCTGTTCGCGCGGATCCTGCGCCACGGCAATCTAGGCTTCTGCGAGGCCTATATGGATGGCTGGTGGAGCGCGGCCCCGGATCTCCAGGACGTGATGGATGTGATCCTGCTGAACAATGAAGCGGTGGCCCGCCGCATGCCGGGGGGCATGGCGATGCGCCTCGCCAATCGCTTCCGCCACTGGCTGAACAGCAACAGCAGGAGCGGCGCCAAGCGCAACATTGAGGCGCATTACGACCTCTCAAACGCCTTCTACCAGCTCTGGCTTGACCGCTCGATGACCTACTCTTCCGCGCTTTTCGAGAGTGAAGGAGACGGGTCCCAAAGCGCGCCACAGGGCGCGTCACAGGGCGCGGGACAGGACGCGGCGGCGATCGCGCCGCTGGACGGGCCGACGCTGGAGGCGGGTCAAGAAGCGAAGTATCGCTCGATCTGCGACCGCATGGGCCTGCAGCCGGGGGATCACGTGCTTGAGATCGGCTGCGGTTGGGGCGGCTTTGCGGAA
Source organism: Pseudomonadota bacterium (assembly GCA_039198535.1). Classification (GTDB taxonomy): domain Bacteria; phylum Pseudomonadota; class Alphaproteobacteria; order Rhodobacterales; family Rhodobacteraceae; genus JALEGB01. The sequence goes on along the minus strand of JBCCTM010000162.1, from coordinate 2,747 downwards.
TACGCGGCGGGCGTGCGGGGCGCGCGGGTGACGGGGCTCACGCTCTCCCCGGCGCAGCTTGAGTTCGCACAAGCGCGCATGGCGCGGCGCGGGCTGGGCGACCGGGTGGAGCTCCGCCTGCGGGACTACCGGGACGAGACGGGCCTCTATGACGGCGTGGCCTCCATCGAGATGTTTGAGGCGGTCGGCGAGCGCTACTGGCCGAGTTACTTCTCCGCGGTGCGAGACCGGCTGAAGCCCGGCGGCCGCGCCTCGCTCCAGATCATCACCATCGATGACCGGTTGTTCGACACCTACCGCCGGCGCGTCGACTTCATCCAGAAATACGTCTTCCCGGGAGGGATGCTGCCCAGCATGACGGCGCTGCGGGAGCAGACGGACGCGGCCGGTTTGATTTGGGACGGCGCCGTCGAGTTCGGCCCGAGCTACTCGCGGACGCTGCGCGCCTGGCGGGTGAGCTTTGGCGAGGCGTGGAATGAGGTGGCGGCGCTGTCGGGCGCGCGACCGTTCGACGCGCGCTTCAAGCGGCTTTGGGATCTCTACCTCGCCAGTTGCGCCGCCTGCTTCCGCGCGGGCACCACCAATGTCGCGCAAATCGCGCTGAAACGGGCGTAACCTGCGCCGTCCACCGCACCGACGCTTGACCCGGCGCCCGCGGGGGGCGAGGCAACGGGGCGAAGGGCGCGTCGCGTCGCGCGAGACAACTGACGCGCCAAGCGAGGCGGCGAGTGACGCAGCTTGGGGCCCGGGGAAGAGCGCTGGGCGGCGGCAGGCGCATCGGCCGCGCAGCCGGCGCGGCGGGTCGGACGGTTTCGGGGGAGGACGAGCGGAGATGTGGGCCAAGCTCGCCGGGGCGGCGCTTTACGCCGGGGCCGCCGCCGGCGCCACCTACGGGGTTCTGGCTCTGGAAGGGCCGGTGCAACTTACGCAACTGCGCGAGAGCTTGCCGCTGGCGGCGGTGATCGGCGCAGTGTTGGGTTTTGGCGTGAACCCCCGCTGGCCGACCCGGGCCGACAGTGCGGTGGCCACGGGCCTGCTGACGGCGCTCGCCGGCGTGGTGATTTTCTCAGGCCTCTATCTGGTCGCCTCGGCCTTCATCGAGGCCTATCTCGGCCGCAACGCCGCCGAGGCGGTGTCCGGCGCGTCGAGCCGGCTCGGCCGTTACCTGCCTGTGGGCGGGCCGCTCACCATTGGCGCGTTCATGGCCGCGGCGCTTCTCATGTGGGCCATGGGGGCGATGGGCCGCGCGCTGTTCGGCCGACGCGCCGCGGCGGAGAAAGACGGCGGCGCCGGCTCCGGGCCGGACGATAAAGGTGATCCGGGGGCGGCGCAGGCGTCGTAAGCTCGGCATGTCCGATCAGACCGCCCCCGCCCCGTCCGCTTCTTCCGTCGCCGCAGGCTCTCCGCCCGGGGTGTCTCTCTCCGCTTTGGCGGGCTACGCCGCCCCGCAATTCGCGCTGGCCGCGCTTTACTTTCCCGTCATCACGTTCCTGGTGCCCTATTACGACACCGAACTGGGGCTGCCTTTGTTGGCGCTGGGCGCGGTGATGGTGGCGATCCGGCTGCTGGACGCGGTCACCGATCCGCTGATGGGCGCGGTGTCGGACGCGACGCGGAGCCGATTTGGCCGGCGCAAGATCTGGTTGATCATCGCCACGCCGCTGGTCTGCCTCTCGGTTTGGATGGCCTTCACGCCGCCGGATGATGCGGGTCTCGGCTATTTCGCAATTTGGGTGACGGCGCTGAGCCTCAGCTGGACCGTGGCGATCACACCGTATTTCGCCTGGGGCGGCGAGATCGCCAGCGATTACCGGGGGCGCGCCCGGGTGGCCGGATGGCGCGAGACCACAACCCTGCTTGGCACCCTCGCGGCGGCGGTGGTGTATGGCTCCGCGCCCGACGATCCGGCCACGGGGCTCGAGCGGCTCGCCTGGACGGTGTTGATCGCGCTGCCGCTGGGCGTGGCTTTGGCGGTGTGGCTGGCGCCGTCGCCGCCGCAGCGCGGCCGCAGCGCGCCGCCGCTGAGCCTCGCCGCCTGGCGCGCCGCATGGTCCGAGATGATGGCCAATGAGGCGTTCCGCCGGTTCATGGCCAGCCACATCGCCAACAGCGCCGCCAACGGGCTGCCGCCGGTGCTGATCCTCTATTTCATCACCGTCGTGCTGCAGGGGACGACGCAAGATTTCGTGCTGTCATTTTTGATCTACCTCGCCTGCGCGATCATCGGCGCGCCGATCTGGTCGCAGCTGGCGCAGCGGGGCGCGAAGCACCGGGTTTGGGGCGCGGCGATGCTCTACGCCATGGCGGTGTTCGCCGCCGTGCCGCTGCTGGGCGCAGGCGATGTCACCGCCTTCCTGGTGATCAGCGGGCTCACAGGCCTCGCCTATGGCGCGGATGTGGTGTTGCCCCCGGCGATCCAGGCGGATGTGGTCGACGCCGATACGGCCGTCTCTGGGGCGGACCGCACCGGCGTCTATTTTGCGCTGTTATCGGTGGTGCTGAAGGGCGCGAGCGGTTTGGCCGCGGGGGCCGCGTTGGTGGCGCTTGGCGCCGCCGGGTTTGAGGCCGACGGCGAGAACGGCGCGCTGGCGTTGAACACCCTGGTGGCGCTCTACGCCGTGATCCCGATCTTGCTTAAAGGCCTGGCGGTCTGGCTGATTTGGAATTTCCCGATCGACGCCGCCGCTCAAGCGGAGCTCAAAGCCCGGATCGACGCCGCGCTGCTGTGAGCGCGCGCGGGCGCGCCG
>JBCCTM010000161.1:0-7751 GCA_039198535.1 Pseudomonadota bacterium | reverse complement strand
GCGGCGCCGCCATAGCTGGTGCGGCTCTCCACGGACGCCGCGACGCTGAGCACGCCGTAGACATCCTCGCTGATGCGGGGCTCGAGGGTTTGCAGCTCCGCCAGGGGCAGGGCGTCCAGCGCCAGGCCCAGCGCCTCCGCGCGCTTCACCGCCGAGCCCGTGATGTGATGCGCCTCCCGAAACGGCAGGCCCAGCACGCGGACCAGCCAATCCGCCAGATCCGTCGCCGTGGCGTAGCCCGCGCCCGCCGCCGCGGCCAAGCGCTCCCGATTGGGCGTCATGTCCCGCGCCATCCCCGCCATGGCCGCCAGCGACAGGCCGAGCGCGTCCGCCGCGTCGAACACGCGCTCTTTGTCTTCCTGCATGTCCTTCGAATAGGCGAGCGGCAGCCCCTTCATCACCACCGCCAGCCCCATCAGCGCGCCGAGGATCCGCCCCGTCTTGGCGCGCACCAGCTCCGCGGCGTCCGGATTGCGCTTCTGCGGCATGATGGAGGAGCCGGTGGTGAAGGCGTCCGTCAGCGCCACGAATTGAAATTGCGCCGAGCTCCAGATCACGATCTCCTCGGCCAGGCGGGAGAGATGCGTGGCGCAGATCGCCGCGGCCGAGAGGTATTCCAGCGCGAAATCCCGGTCGGACACCGCATCGAGCGAGTTGGCGGTCGGCCGGTCAAAGCCGAGCGCCGCGGCCGTGGCGTCCCGGTCGATCGGGAAGGACGTGCCCGCCAGCGCCGCCGCGCCCAACGGGCACTCATTGAGCCGCGCCCGCGCGTCCCGCAGCCGCCCGCGATCCCGGCCGAACATCTCGACATAGGCCATCATATGGTGGCCCCAGGTGACGGGCTGGGCGCTTTGCAGATGGGTGAAGCCTGGCATCACCGCGTCGGCCCCGGCGTCGGCCTGCTCCAGCAGCGCCGTCTGCAGCGCCCGGAGCGCGGCGTCATGGCCGTCGATGGCGTCGCGAACCCAGAGCTTGAAGTCGGTCGCCACCTGGTCATTGCGGGAGCGCGCGGTGTGCAGTCGGCCGGCCGCCGCGCCGATCCGCTCCTTAAGCTGCGCCTCCACATTCATGTGGATGTCCTCCAGCGCCCGGGACAGCGGCAAGTCGCCCGCGGCCAACGCCGCGCCCACCTCATCCAGCCCGCCCCGGATGGCGGCGGCGTCCTCGGCGGAGATGATCCCTTGGTCGGCCAACATCTGCGCATGGGCCTGGCTCGCGCGGATGTCCTGGGCGGCGAGGCGCTTGTCAAAGTCGATGGAGGCGTTGATTTCCTCCATAATGTGATCGGGTTTCACGGCGAAACGGCCGCCCCACATCTCGTTTCCAGCGCTCATGTCTCTATACTCAAAAGCAGACGCCCGGCCGCGAACAGCGCGGCCAGCGGCGGATTGGGACATCTGGGAGGAGCCGCCGCGATGCCGTCTTATCCGATTTCAACGCGGGTCGCGCCCCACAGGCGCTCCGGCCGCCCTGTGGGTCTCTTGGTCGCGGCGCTCACCGCGGCTTTTCTCGCCCTCGGGGCGCTGATTCCGGCGGAGGCGCGGGCCGCGGAAGCGGGGGACGACGCCCCGGGCAAAGCGCACCCCAAAGCCTCTCCGGCCGCCCTCGACGCCATGCGCCCCTTGGCCGCGCAGATCGGCGACAGCGAGCCGCTCGAGGTGCATGAGACGCCCAAGGGCATGGCGGCGTTCACCTTTTTCGATGCAGACGATCAGCCGGTCACCGTGGCTGATTTCCGCGGCCAGATCGTGCTGCTGAACTTCTGGGCCACGTTCTGCGCGCCATGCCTGCATGAGATGCCGGCGCTCGACCGGCTGCAGGCGCAGCTCGGCGGCGACGCCTTCCAAGTGGTGACGGTGAACCTTGATCTGGCGGGAAAGCAGCGGCCTCTGGCTTGGCTTGAGACCAACAACATCGACGGCCTGGCGTTCTTCTCAGATCGCAAATGGGCCGGGCCGCGGGCCTTGGGCGCGCCGGCGATGCCCACCACGCTGTTGATCGACCGCAGCGGGCGGGAGGTCGCGCGGCTGAAGGGCGCGGCGGAATGGGACGCGGAAGTCGCCGTCCAGGCCATTGAAATGCTGATCAACGACGCGGGGAGCTAAGCGGAAGTCGCCATGCAACAGAACGCCCCGGAGAGGATCGACGCCGCCCCCGATGAGAGCGGCCGCACGCTGCTGGTGATGGACGCCAGCTGCGCGGTTTGCGCCTGGGGCGCGCAGCTGGTGGCGCGGCGCGATCACGGTGATCAGTTCCGTATTTTGCCGGCGCAATCGGAGCGCGGGCGGGCGATGTTCGCAGCCCATGGCCTCGACGCCGACGACCCGGAGAGCTGGCTGGTGATGGAGCCCGACGGCCGCGCGCTGATGGACGCCGACGCCGTGATCGCCGTGGGGCGTCGCCTCAGCGGGGTTTGGCCCTGGCTGGCGCGGCTCGGATCGCTCCTGCCGCGGCGGGCGCGCAATCCGCTCTACCGGCTGTTCGCGCGCCATCGCTACCGGCTGTTCGGCCGGGCCGATCTCTGCAGCATGCCATCCGAGGCGCTGCGGCGGCGACTGATCTCGGAGTAAGCATTGCGGCCGCTCGGTCGCTCGGCTAGGCAACCGCGGGCAAGGTCGGGGCGATATCGTGCGGAGGACGCCGTGGGCGCCAAACTCGCGAACAAGAGGGACGCCGCCCTCACAAGCTCAAAATGTGGACGGGCGCTCGGCGCGCTCGCGCTTGCGGTCAGCCTTGGGCTCACCGGTTGCGCCGTGGAGCCTGAAGCCTCCATCGCCCCGCAGCCCCATTGGAAAACCCGTAAGCCCGTGGATGAGCAGGCGCGCTTCTTGGTGATCGCCGCCTATCGCTCGGCCTGCCTCGACACCTCGCTGGATCTCGGAGGCGCGGAGCGGGCGCTGACGGCGCTCGGCTTCAGCGCCGCCGCTCCGGAAGGCGCGCTGCGGCGCTATGAGCGCGGCTCGGCCCTGGCGGAGCTCACCGTCTCCCTCGGCGGCGCCGCGCCCGCCAGCACATGCGCGGTCACCGACCCAGGGCTCGACCGCTTCGCCGCCATCGACGCCATGGACGATGCGATCCGCCTGGCCGGCGTGCGCTATGAGCCGAGGGATTTGGCGGCGCTGGGCGACCCGGACGCCCATGATATCCGCGGCACGGCGCTCGGCGTCGATTACATCGGCATCGCCGAGATCGTGGACAGCCGGGCGGGCGCCGGCCTGTCGATCCTCAAGCGCCCGCGGGATTTCTGAACCGGCGCGCGGCGCTGAAGGCGATTATTCGCGCTCTTTGGCGACGCTCCAGGCGTCTTGAGACCCGGCGATGGATCCGAAATAGGCGAGGGCGGGCTCCGCGGTGTCGGGGCCTGCGGCCTCTGCGACACGCCGCGCTTCCGCGTCTTCGCCATTCAGCGTCAGAGCCAAGGCGAGGTTTTTGCGCACCTGCGCCGTGGCGCCTGGGGCGGTGGAGGCGCGGCGGAGCCGATCGATGGCCCCCGTCAGATCGCCGCTCATCATGCGAGAGAGCCCGTCATTGTTGAGAAGCGCCGCCGAGGGCCGCCCGCCGCGCATGGCCGCGGCGTAGAGCGCCTGCGCCTCCCGGTGCCGCTCCTGGCGATCATAGGCGACGCCGAGCGCTTGCAAGACCGCCGGATCGTCGGGCAGCTCATCGCGGAGAGGCTCAAGCAGATCCACCGCTTCCGCGGGGAAACCGCCGGCGATCTTCACTTTGGCCAATTCGAGGCGGAGCAGCTGATCCCGCGGATGGATCGCGCGGACGTCATTAAGCGCCTGTTCCGCCTGGGAAAGCGCGCCGATATATCGGAGATGCCGGGCGAGGTTGTAGGCGACGGCCTTGTCGTCCGGGCGCGCCTCGGCCAGGCGGCTCAGATGTGCGGCGGCCCCGTGATGCTGACCCTCTTTCATGGCGATCTCCGCCGCGCGTTGGGCGAAGGCGGCGGCGTTATACGCGGCGTCATCCTGGGGACGCGCCTGGGAGACGCGGTCCTCCGCCGCCACCGCATAGGCCGGGTCGATGCTGCGGGAGCCTGGGATCTCGCCGGTGGTGATCCTCTCTCCGCCCCCGCTGCTTGCGCAGCCCGCCACCAGAAAGGTGGCGGCCATGGCGGCTGTTGCGCTCAGAATGCGGCGCCGGGGCGATGTCGGCCCCGCCCGTTTTGCGGTTGAAGATGCGACGCGGCGCAGGGGCTGTCTCACGATGGGCTCCCGGATAAGATGTCGCCGGGAGCTTCGCCCAGGGGATTTCCCTTTTCGTTAATGCGGCGCAACCAACCGGGTCGGTTGAAAGGAGATCGTTATGGGTCAGACGGTGCGCGATCGGGTCGAGGCGCTGTTTTCAACGTCGCCGGGGGCGGCGGGCGGAGCCGCAGGCGAGGGCGGCCCGCTCCAACTCAATCTGTATCTGACGCCAAGCGGAGCCGATCTTTCACAAGCCAGCGCCGCGCCGGACGCCGTGCGCGCTTGGGCCGCCGCCAGTGGGTTCAACGGCGATATCGGCGCCTTCAGCCTCGTCCCTGGCGCGGACGGTAAGCCCATGGCGGCGCTGGCCGGGATCGGAACCGCGGAGCCGCTCCGTCGGGTCGGCGCGTTGCCCCGGATCGCCCCGGCGCGGTTTGATCCGGAGGGCCCAGCCATCGCCTGGTCTCTCGTCACGTTAGGCGGCCCGCTCGACCCCGCCGCCGCCGCCCTCGAATGGGCGCTCGGGGCCTACCGCTTTGAACGCTACAAGTCGTCCGAGCGTCCCACGCCGATGTTGGCCGACCCTGGGCCTGAGATCGGCGCCACGGCCCGGGAGACGCTCATCGAGACCGCGATTTCCGTCTTCATCGGCCGAAACCTGGTGAACACGCCCGCCGCGGATTTGGGCCCAGAAGAGCTTGAAGCCGCCGTCGCCGCCCAGGCGGAGCTGCACGGGGCGGCCTTTGAAAGCGTGGTGGGCGATGATCTGCTGGAGCACGACTTCCCCATGATCCACGCCGTCGGCCGCGCGTCGCCCCGCGCGCCGCGCTTGCTCGACCTGACCTGGGCCGGGCCGAATACGGCGGAGGACGCGCCTTTATTGGCGATCATCGGCAAAGGCGTCTGCTTTGACACCGGCGGGCTTAATCTAAAGCCCGGCGGCTCCATGCGTTTGATGAAGAAAGACATGGGCGGCGCCGCGGCCGCCCTGGCTTTGGCGCGGATGGTGATGACGCTTGGCCTTCCCGTGCGGCTGCGGCTTCTGATCCCGGCGGTGGAGAACAGCCTCGGCGGGCGCGCTTTTCGACCCGGCGATGTGCTGCCGAGCCGGAAGGGCCTCACGGTGGAGATCGACAACACGGACGCCGAGGGACGGCTGGTTTTGGCGGACGCGCTAACCCTCGCGGACGCCGACGCGCCGGATCTGATCATCGATCTGGCGACCCTCACCGGAGCGGCCCGCGTGGCGCTGGGCGCGGAGATCGCGCCTTTCTACCCCACCGATGACGCCTTCGCCGGCCAGCTCGCCGCCGCCGCCGAGGAGACGGGCGACCCGCTGTGGCGCATGCCGCTCTGGGATGGCTACGAGACCGACCTCGCCTCCACGGTCGCCGACTGCGTCAACAGCGCCAAGACGGGGTTCGGCGGCAGCATCACCGCCGCCCTGTTTCTCCGCCGCTTCGTCTCCAAGACCACCGATTGGGCGCATTTCGACATCTACGGCTGGAACCCGAAGACGAGGCCCGGGCGCCCCGAGGGCGGCGAGGCGACGGCGGTGCGCGCCATCTACCGCGCCCTGGAGCGGCGCTACGCAGGGGCGTCTTGAGGCATGGCCGCGCCGCTGGACCGTCGCCGCAACGCCTACCGGGAGGATCTCGCCGACGCCCGTCTCCGGGGGCGCGTGGATGCGGCGCGGTATGTCGATGGCGCGCCCGCGCTCTGCGCCGCCCCGCTGAGCCCGTGCAAGGCGACGCCGGACGCCGCGGCGCCGACGCTCGCCACCTATCTGCATGGGGAGCCCCTGCGGGTGTTCGAGCGCCGCGAGGATGGCTGGGCTTGGGCGCAGTCGGACCGCGACGGCTATGTGGGGTATGTCCGCGCCGCGGATCTTGGGCCGCCCGCGCCCGCCGGCGCCGCGCAGGCGACGCGACGGGTCACCGCGCTCCGCGCGCACCGCTATCCCGAGCCAAACTTCAAAGCGCCGCCGCTCAACTGGGCCCCGCTGGGCGCGAAAGTCCGCGTCACCGGCCAAGAGGAGCCCGGCGGCCCGGGAGATCCTCCTTTCACTGAGACGGCCGAGGGCTGGATGCCGAGCCGCCATTTGTCCCCGCTCGACGCCGTGGAGACAGATTGGGTCGCGGTGGCGGAGCGCTTCCTCGGCGCGCCCTATGTATGGGGCGGCGAGAGCGTCGATGGGATCGACTGCTCGGGCCTGGTGCAGGTGGCGCTCGAGCAATGCGGCCTGCCCTGCCCCCGTGATGCGGATATGCAAGCGGCGGAGCTTGGCGACGCGCTGGGTCTGGACACGCGGCCGGAGCGCGGGGATTTCGTGTTTTGGCGCGGGCATGTGGCTTTGATGCGGGATGCGGAGATGTTGCTGCATGCGAGCGCGTCGGTGATGGAGGTATGGCTTGAGCAGTATGACGCCGCCTTGGAGCGGATTGCGGAGACGGGCGGCGGACAGCCCACGGCGATCCGTCGGGTTAAGCCGCGGCGGTCGGGGTAGGCTCGCGCAGGGGGCGTCGCGATTTCGGACGTTGCGCCTGGGCGTCACGGCGGCGATGCTTGGTCACGTCGCCGTTCTCTTCGGCGTCGGCGTCGGCGTCGGCGTTGGTGTCGGCGGCGACGACGCGCAGGCGCGACCCCAAGCGCTCTGCGACGCGCCGCAGACCACCTGTGGACGCAAGATCGCCGCGCGTTGCTTGACCTCCTTCGGCGCCGGCGCGACCTCCGCGGCCGCGCTGCAAGAGGCCGATTGCGCGGCGCAATTCGACGCCTATGGCGGCTGCTTATCCCAAGTGGCGGCCCATTGCGGCGTCTCCGCCGATGAGACGCGCAGCGCCGCCGCGGCCCCGCAGAGAAGCGCCGCGGGCGCGCCCCAGGCGGACGCCGCCGGCGAAGATCCGAACACCGCCGCCGGGGCGGCTTGGAAGGTCATTGAAGGCAGCCGAGATCCGAGCCTCTTCAAACTGCTCTCGGAGCAATTCCCCGGCACCTTCTGGGCCGGCGTCGCGGAGCGTCGCGCCGCGGAATTGTCCGCTGTCGCCAGCGCTTGCCATGTGGGGCTCTGGACAGGCCCGGTGCTGCAGCCGGGCTTTGAGCCCTACGCCGTGGTCATGCGCATCCGCGAGACGGCGGGCGGCGGCTATGCGGTGGTGACCGATTATCCTGATCTGCGGTGCTCCGGCGAGGGCAAGGCGATCCCCGCCGCCACGGCCGGCGGTTTCCGGTTCACAGAGCGCATCCAGGAGCCCCGGCGCACCTGCATCGATGGCGAGTTCGAAGTGCGCTGCCGCGCCGATGGCGGGTTGGATTGGCGCTGGAGCCGACGCACGGGCCCAGAGACCGCCGAGGCGGTGCTCTACCGCGCCACCCCGGACTGATCTGAAGCGCGGCCAGGCCGCCGCTGCGGCGGAACAACGCGGGGGGCGGGCCGGTCGGCGGGTTGAATTGGGACGGACGGGGTGGGCTGGCGCTCCGGGGTCCCAGGCTTGGACAATCTGCGTCGCCCGCTGCGGACACCTTAATATTTCGTAAACAAATCAATCAGATGGGTTC
>JBCCTM010000160.1:0-7768 GCA_039198535.1 Pseudomonadota bacterium | reverse complement strand
GGCCGAGACCCGGCGGCAAATGTCAAGATAGGGCATGCCGGGCTTGACCATCACCATGTCGGCGCCCTCGGCCAGGTCCATGGCGATCTCGCGCATCGCCTCGTCGGTATTGGCGGGGTCCATCTGGTAGGTCTTCTTGTCGCCCTTGAGCGCGCCTCCCGAGCCCACCGCATCGCGGAACGGGCCATAGAAGGCCGAGGCGTATTTCGCCCCATAGGTCATGATCGTGACGTTGAGAAATTCGTTCTCCTCGAGCGCGCGGCGCATCACCGCGACCCGCCCGTCCATCATGTCCGAGGGTCCCATGATGTCAGCCCCCGCCTCGGCCTGGGCGAGGGTCTGCTTCTCGAGCGCCAACAAGGTCTCGTCGTTGAGGATCTCATAGCCGCCGGGCACCTCGCGCACCAACCCGTCATGGCCGTCGGAATTGTAAGGGTCGAGCGCCACATCCAGCATCACGCCGATCTGGGGAACGGTGGCTTTGACGGCGCGGGTGGCGCTATTGACCAGGTTCTCTGGGTTCCAGGCCTCGGCGGCGTCGGGGGTCTTCAGCCGGTCGGGCGTCATCGGAAAGATCGCCATGGCGGGGATGCCGAGCTCGGCCGCCTCCGCCGCTTTGACGACCAGCCGGTCGATGGTCAGACGCTCCACCCCCGGCATGGTCTCCACCGTCTCGGCCCGGTCCTCGCCCTCGATCACAAAGCAGGGCCAGATGAAATCGGCGGGGCTGAGCGCGTTCTCCGCCACCATCGAGCGGATCCAGGGTTGGGCGCGGAGCCTGCGTGGCCGGGCGACGGGGAAGGGAGCTGGCGGGAGCATGGGCGGGCTTTCCTCTTGTGGGCCGCCTTCGTGCCATGGAGGGCGCGGCCCGGCAAGCCCCGCCGCTCAGACGGCGTGGGCACCTGCTAGGGCCAGGATCAGGTTGCCGAGCCGGTCGCGCCAGGCAGGCGTCGCTGCGGGCAGAGCAGGCAGGGTCAGGCGCGGGGCAGGAGTGGCAACGGGGGCGGTCAGGGTCAGGGTGGTCATGGGTGCGGTCCTTCTGTCAGCGTTTTTTCTGTTGGTCGATGGGAGGAGCTTACAGCCGCCCTCGAGCCCGCGCTGTGGCGCGGATCACACCTTGCCGGGACGGGCGACTTGGGCTAGCTCGCGGCCCATGAAAGATGATCAGACGCGCGCGGCGATCGCCCCGGGCGCCGTTACTATTTGCGGCGCGCCCGAGGGGCATGACGCCCGGTTGGTGGCCGATCTCGCCCGGCGCGTGGCGGGCCCGGTGATCCATGTCGCCCGCGATGATGCCCGGGCCGCGGCCATGGTCGAGGCGCTCGGCGTGATGGCGCCCGATCTGCCGGTGCTGAGCCTGCCCGCCTGGGATTGTCTGCCTTATGATCGGGTCTCGCCCAACCCGGAGATCGCGGCGGCCCGGATGGCGGTGCTCGCGGGTCTCGCAAGGGGCCTGAGCGGTGAGGCGGTGCTGGTGACCACGCTCAACGCCGCGACCCAGCGTCTGCCCGAGCCCTCTCTGGTGGCGGAGGCGAGCTTCGTCGCCCAGGTCTCGCGCCGGGTCGATGTGGAGGCACTGGTCGCCTGGCTCTCGGATATGGGCTTCTCCCGCGCCTCCACCGTGGTCGAGCCCGGCGATTTCGCGGTGCGCGGCGGGATCATCGATATCTTCCCGCCGGGCCAACGCCATCCGGTCAGGCTCGATTTCTTCGGCGATGTGCTCGAGAGCGCCCGGCGTTTCGAGGTCGAGAGCCAGCGCACGCTCAAAAGGATCAAGCGGGTCGAGCTCGCGCCCGCCTCCGAGGTGATCCTGGATCAGGCCTCGATCACCCGGTTCCGCCAGCGTTTCCGGGCCACATTCGGGGCGCCGCGGCGGGACGATGCGCTTTATGCCGCGGTCTCCGAGGGGCGCAAGCACCAGGGGATGGAGCATTGGTTGGGCCTCTTTCACGAGCGCCTCGTGCCCCTTTTCGACTATCTGCCCGGCGCGCCGGTAACCCTCGATGCGCGGCTCGAAGAGGCCAGGGTGGCGCGGGCCGAGATGGTCGCCGACCATTACCAATCGCGCCTCGATGCCGCCGAGATCGTCTCGAAAGGGGCTGTCCCCTACCAGGCCGCCCCGCCGGAGATGCTCTATCTCGACGAGGCGGGGTGGGAGGCTGCCTTGGCTGGCCGCGCCATTCGGGCCTTCGTGCCGGGCAAGCTGCCGCTCGGGCCCGGCGTGATCGATGCGGGGGCACGGGCGGGGCGCAGTTTCGCCCCCGAACGCCAGGCCGAGCAGAACGTCTTTGACGCGCTTGTAGCCCATATCCGCCACCGCGCCAAATCGGGGCCTGTGGTGCTCGCCTCCTATTCCGAGGGCGCGCGGGAGCGCCTGATCGGGCTCTTGGATGACCATGGCCTCGCCGGCGTCACCCCCGCCGAGCGCTGGCAGGAAGAGGGGATCTCGGCGCTGGTCTGGGGCCTCGAGGAGGGCTTCCAGACCGACCGCCTCACCGTTATCTCCGAGCAGGATGTGCTGGGCGACCGGCTGATCCGCCGCGCTCGCAAAAAGCGCCGCGCCGATAATTTCCTCACCGAGGCCACCAGCCTCTCCGTCGGCGATTTGATCGTGCATGTGGACCACGGCGTCGGCCGCTACACCGGGCTCACCACCGTGGAGGCCATGGGCGCGCCCCATGACTGCCTGTCGCTCGAGTACCACGGCGGAGACCGGCTTTATCTGCCGGTGGAGAATATCGAACTGCTGACCCGATATGGCTCGGAGGAAGCGGGGCAACTCGATCGGCTGGGCGGCGGGGCTTGGCAGGCCAAGAAGGCCAAGCTGAAGGAGAAGATCCGGGAGATGGCCGAGGGCCTCATCCGGGTCGCGGCGGAGCGCGAATTGCGCTCTGGTCGGATCCTTGAGCCGCAGGCCGGCGGGTTCGAGGAGTTTTGCGCGCGCTTTCCCTATCAGGAAACCGAGGACCAGCTCCGCGCCATCGACGACGTGTTGGGCGATCTCGCCTCCGGCAAGCCCATGGACCGCCTGATTTGCGGCGATGTGGGCTTCGGCAAGACGGAGGTGGCGCTGCGGGCGGCGTTTGTGGCGGCGCTGTCCGGCCAGCAAGTGGCGGTGATCGCGCCCACGACGCTGCTGGCGCGCCAGCACGCCAAGGGCTTTGAGGAGCGCTTCAAGGGCTGGCCCGTCCGCGTGCGGCAGCTGTCGCGCTTCGTCTCCGCCCGGGACGCCAAAGAGACCCGCAGCGGCCTCGCCAACGGCTCTGTCGATATCGTAATCGGCACCCATGCGCTGCTGGCGAAAGGGATCGCCTTTGATCGCCTCGGGCTCCTGATCATCGATGAGGAGCAGCATTTCGGGGTCAATCACAAGGAGCGGCTGAAGCAGCTGAAGTCGGACGTGCATGTGCTGACCATGACGGCCACGCCGATCCCGCGGACCCTGCAGCTCGCCATGTCGGGCGTGCGCGAGCTCTCCATCATCGCCACCCCGCCCGTCGACCGCTTGGCCGTGCGCACCTATGTGAGCGGCTTCGACCCGGTCGCCGTGCGTGAGGCGCTGCTCCGCGAGAAATACCGGGGCGGACAGGCGTTTTGGGTGGCCCCGCGCATCAAAGACATCCCCGAGGCGGAGGCGTTCCTCCGGGAGCAATGCCCTGAGCTGAAAGTGGTGGTGGGCCACGGGCAAATGGCGGCCGGCGATCTCGATGAGCGGATGAACGCGTTCTATGACGGCGCCTATGACGTGCTGTTGGCCACGACCATTATCGAGAGCGGCCTCGACGTGCCGACGGCGAACACGCTGATCGTAAGCCGCGCGGATATGTTTGGCTTGGCTCAGCTTTACCAGATCCGCGGTCGGGTCGGCCGCTCGAAAACACGCGCCTACGCGTTCTTCACCACCGATCCGTCCAAGCCGCTGACCCCTGCGGCCGAGAAGCGGCTGCGCGTGCTCTCCGGCCTCGACAGTTTGGGCGCCGGGTTCAACCTGGCGAGCCACGATCTGGACATCCGGGGCGCCGGAAATCTGCTGGGCGATGAACAGTCGGGCCACATCCGCGAGGTGGGGTTCGAGCTGTACCAAGACATGCTGGAGGAGGCGATCGCCAAGATGCGGGCCGGGGAGACCGAGTTCTCCGACGCCGATGACGCCTGGTCTCCGCAGATCAACCTGGGCGTGCCCGTGCTCATCCCGGAGAGCTACGTGGCCGATCTCGATGTCCGCCTGAGCCTCTACCGGAGGCTCTCAGATCTCTCCAGCAAAGAGGAGCTGATGGCCTTCGGCGCCGAGCTGCATGACCGCTTTGGCAAACCGCCGAAGGAGGTGGAAAGCCTGCTGCGCGTTGTGCAAATCAAGGGTATGTGCCGGCGCGCGGGCGTGGAGCGGCTCGATGGCGGACCGAAAGGGGCGACTGTGCAGTTTCGGCATGACCAGTTCGCCAACCCGGCGGGCCTTGCGGAGCTGCTGGCGACGCCAAGCATGCAGGCGAAGCTGAAAAGCGATCACCGGCTGGTGGTGCGCCGGCCCTGGGAGGACCCGGCGGCGCGTGTGAAGGGCGCGTATCAGCTCGCCAAAGAGCTGGCGAAGCTGGCGGAGGCCGATAGCGCCAAGGCGGCGTGACAAGGCGGCGTGAGAAGGCGGCGTGAGAAGGCGGGCGTGAAAACGGCCCTGGCGCGATGTCGTGAATCTCCAGCCAGGGGCGCCCTCTCCAGCGCGCCCCTCAACTTATGTTTCGTCGGGCTCCCCGCGCCTATGCGGCCGAACTTTCAAGGGCGTCGCCGCCGCCTTTTTCCGACTGATCTTCTGCCTTTGTCTGCTCTGAGGTCGCCTCGAGGGAGACGTCCTCTGTCGCCGCGCCATCGGCTGATTTTCGACGGCGGCGGGGCGCGCGGCGCTGGGGTTCGGCGTCTTCGGAGCGCGACGCGGCCTCGGCCCCGCTCTGATCAAGCGCGGTCACCACCTCAACCTCGTCGCTTTCAGCGGCTGTTTCAGCGGCGACGTCCTGCTCTAGCGCGTCATCGGTTTCGCGGCGCCGGCGTGTGGGCAGCGTAACTTCGCGCATCAAAAAGGCGGGCACATGATCGCCCATGCCGACCACGGGAGGATCGCGATCTTCCCGGTAGCGTCCGCCGCGGCGGCGTCCACCCCGCCCGCGCTCTCCCCGGTCGTCTCGCCGGTCCTCTCGTCGGTCCTCTCGGCGATCCCGGTCCCGTTCCCGATCAAATCCCCGGTCTTGACCCCGGTCCGCTCGGGTCTCTCGGCCGCCCTCGTCGGCTTCGGCGCGGCGCGGACGATCGTTCTCCCAGCCATCGTCCCAGGAGCGGTTCCCGCGCTCGTGGCGGCCGCGACCGTCCTCCCGATCCCTCGTTCCGCGGCTTCGCCCGCCGCGGCGCGAGCGGGGCGCCTCTTCCACCTCGCCGTCGGCGGAGATGTCCACGGTCTCCGCACCGCCGCCTGGCGTCTCGACGCGGGGGATGGGCTTTTTGATCAGCTCTTCGACTTTCGCCAGTGCTTTGTCTTCGGCCCCCGTGGCCAGCGTCACGGCCACACCGCTGCGGCCTGCGCGCCCCGTACGACCGATGCGGTGCACATAATCCTCAGCGTGCACCGGCACGTCGAAATTGAACACATGGCTCACTGTGGGGATGTCGAGGCCCCGCGCCGCCACGTCAGACGCCACCAGCAGTTTGATCTGCCCATTGCGGAAGCCGTCGAGCACCTGCATGCGGATCCGCTGGTCCAAATCTCCATGGAGCGCGCCCACATTGTATTCGTGTTTGCTCAGCGACTTATAGAGCGTGGCGACGTCTCGCTTGCGGTTGCAGAAGATGATCGCGTTGGTGAGATCCGCGCCCTCAGCGTCGATCAACGCGCGGAGCACCCGGCGCTTTTCACTTTCCAGGCGGTCGCGCCGCGACCCTTGCACGGGGCAGAGGCGCTGCTCCACGGTGTCCGCCGTGGACGAGGCGCGGGCGACTTCGACCCGCACGGGGTTCGACAGGAACTCCTGGGTCAGGCGGGTGATCTCAGGCGGCATGGTCGCCGAGAAAAACAACGTCTGCCGCGTAAAGGGCGTGAGTTTAAAGATCCGCTCAAGGTCCTCGATGAAGCCCATATCGAGCATGCGGTCGGCTTCATCGACCACCATGATCTCGATGCCGGTGAGCATCAGCTTGCCGCGCTCGAAATGGTCGAGCAGTCGGCCGGGCGTGGCGATCAGCACATCGACGCCGCGGTCGATGATCTTGTCCTGCTCGCCAAAGGAGACGCCGCCGATCAACAGCGCTTTGCTGAGGTTGAGATTCGCGCCGTAGGTCTCGAAATTCTCGCTGACTTGCGCCGCCAGCTCGCGCGTCGGCGCCAAGATGAGAGACCGCGGCATCCGCGCCCGGGCGCGGCCTTTGGCCAGCAGCGTCAGCATCGGCAGAGTGAAAGACGCCGTCTTGCCGGTGCCGGTCTGCGCGATGCCGAGCACGTCGCGTCCTTCGAGCGCGTGGGGGATCGCCTGAGCCTGGATCGGGGTTGGCGTCTCGTAGCCGGTGGCGACGACCGCCTCCAGCACTTTCGGGTTGAGCCCGAGTTCGGTGAATTTCATGGAAGCCTTTTGTTTGGTCGCGAGTTGAGGCGCCGCAAGGCGCGTCTCCATCATGGAGAACCCCGCAAATCGGCCGCGGGGCCGGTCGGCCCGATCGGATCTCCTCTTGCTCCGATCTGACCAGGCGCGGAGCGCCTAATCCGCCCTCGCGGGAGCCCTTTAACTTCGCCTCTACGAAGCGTGGCTCCTAAAACCCGCCGCCGCTATGACCAAAGCCCCGCGATCTGTCAATTTGTTCGGGGCATATTTCTCTGAAAACTCAATCTCGTTTTCATAAAGACGCGCTGTCGGCGGAGTTGGCGCGCGCAACAGTCTGCGGTCAAAACGCCACAGCCCCCAGCTTCTGCACGAAATATATGCATCCGCTTCCGTTCCGCCGCAATAGGTGGTATCCCGATCGATGGGGAGTAGTTCCGACGCACCCACAGTATAGGCGTGCGGCCGGAAAGGAGCGGATCTGAATGGTGCAGTTGATCGTCAACCGCAAAACCGAAGCGAAGCGTAAAGCGGCGCGCAAAGCGAAGCGCGAGCGCGCCCCCAACGCCATCGCCCTCGCCGTCCGGGCCTTCGCCGTGGAGCTTGGTCTCGACTTCGATAGTTTGCGCGATGAGCAGCGCGGAGATGTGTTCGAGCGTTTCGCCGCGTTTCACATCCTCCGGCGCTTCCATGAGCAAGAGCTCGAGCCCTTGAAGCTTGGTCAGTTGATCACGCCGCGAGACGCCGATTTGGCCCTCGATTGCTTGGTCATGATGGTGGCGGGCCGGCTGATCCATTCTCTGGAGGCGCTCGATGAAGCGTTGGAAGCGGCGCTGGAGGAGGGCGATGGGCCGCTGGTGATCCACGCCGTCGCAATTCGCTCGACGCGCGCCAATCGGTTTGACCCGGAGAAATTCAGTGGCTTCGCCGAGCGGGTCTCCCATTTCTTCGACACATTGGGCGACGACACCGGCGGCGCCGCAGAGGGCGACCCACTGTCGATGCAGCGCGCGCTCATGCGCCGCGCCGCCAAGCGCGCGGCCGCGAAGGATCGGCGGCTGCGGTTGTCGGTGTACGCGTATTACGCCGCGTTAGGCTCCTGGAGCGACGGTGAGGATAAGGCCGAGCTGCTCCGCCAAGCGCGGAGCGCCCTCGGCGCCGTGGATTGGGCGCAGATCGGCGCGGGCGCAGCGGTT
>JBCCTM010000159.1:0-7769 GCA_039198535.1 Pseudomonadota bacterium | reverse complement strand
GGATCGTCTCCAGTGTGATCCGCTTCATATGCGGGCAGAGGTTGCACGGCCGCACGAAATCCACCTCAGGCAGTTCTGCGGCCACATTGTCCGACATGGAGCATTCGGTGACCATCACGACCTTGGCGGGCTTGGTCTCCTTCACCCATTTGATCATGCCCGCCGTGGAGCCCCAAAAATCGGCTTCGTCCAGCACTTCAGGCGGGCACTCGGGATGCGCGACAACCTTCACGCCGTCATGCAAGTCGCGATAGGCGCGGATCTCCTCGGGCGTGAAGCGCTCATGGACCATGCAGGAGCCCTCCCACCAAACGACGCGCTTATTGGTGGTTTTAGCGATGTTCCGCGCGAGATAGCCGTCGGGCGTCATGATCACCGTATCGCTGTCCATCGCCTCGACCACCTGCTTGGCGTTCGAGGAGGTGCAACAGACGTCGGAGGCGGCCTTCACCGCCGCGGACGTATTCACATAGGTGACGACCGGCGCTCCCGGATATTGCTTGCGCATCTGCTCGATATCCTCGGGCGTGATGCCTTCAGAGAGAGAGCAACCCGCGCGGCTATCGGGAATAAGCACCCGTTTATCCGGGCTCAAGATCTTCGAGGTCTCGGCCATAAAGTGCACGCCGCACTGCACGATGGTGCTTTGCTCAATCTTCGTCGCCTCGATGGCCAGAGCCAAGCTGTCGCCCGTGACGTCCGAGACGCAGTGGTAGATCTCGGGCGTCATGTAATTGTGCCCGAGGATGCACGCGTCTTTCTCGCGCTTGAGCTGGTTGATGGCCTCCACATACGGCGCGTGATGCGCCCAATCCATCGGCGGCATCACCTCGCGGACGCGCTCATACATCTCCGCATTGCGATCCGCCGCATCGAGGGACGGCGCGAGGTCGAAATGCTCAGCGAGCTCGGCGCGCGCCGCCTCCAATGTGGTGGTGGCGTTCATCATCGGCGCGCCGGTTGGCGCGTTGCTCGGCCAGGGATGAGGGACAGGCCGGGTCAGCTCGGGAGGATTGTCCGAGGACGTCTCCGCCACGCTTTCCAAAAGGGGACCCTCAGCGCTCATCGCCGCTCCTTCACTACAAGGGAGATCAATCACCTAGCGCGTGCTGGCGACCGCCCCCGACCTCTCGGGCCTTTCGGCCCAATTCGCGCCCCAGCGGTCCGCCGAACCCGCGCCCGCTCGTCTTGGAACCGCGCAACCGCGCCCCCGACCGAGAAATGGATAGCGTGCTTAACCGAAACGCAAGGCCCGATCGCCCAAAAAGATGGATATCTCAAGCGCCGGCAACCTTAAGGCGCGCTTAAGGAGCTACCCATGACGCACCGGCCGACCCGCCCCGCCTTTTTCGCCGCTGTTCTCGCCGCGGCGGTTTTCTCTACGGCCGTGTCGAATGTGGCGATCGCCAACCCGTACGGCAACCCCTACG
Organism: Pseudomonadota bacterium; assembly: GCA_039198535.1. GTDB lineage: Bacteria > Pseudomonadota > Alphaproteobacteria > Rhodobacterales > Rhodobacteraceae > JALEGB01. Next base: position 6,339 of record JBCCTM010000159.1, on the reverse strand, counting down.
GCGCTTCCACCACCGCTCCGCTCGCCGTGAACGCGCCGGGTCCGGCTGGATTCTCGTCGAATAATCAGTTGGATGTGGCGCAACAAAGCATCGTCGTAATGGTGGACCATCTGCACCGTCTCAGCTTCGACGCAACCGTCAAAAAAGTGCTCATCGGCAACCCGGCCATCGCCGACGTAACGATGATCTCTTTGGATGAGGCGGTTGTCACGGCGCGCACCGTCGGCGCGACCAACCTTTTCTTCATCGACGAGACGGGTCGGACGATAGGCGACTTCGAGGTGGTGGTGCGCGAGGGTGAGCGTCGTCGCGTGGTGTTGCGCCGCGGGCCGGGCAACACCGAGTTGTATCAGTGCGCGCCGCGCTGCGAGCGTACGCTCAGCCAAATCGACAGCGCCGAGAACTACACCAATCAAAGCCAGATCGTGACCCAAGAGAACGATTTTGCTAACGGCGCGGCGACCGCCGGCGCCGCGCTGGACGACTCGCAGTAGCCCCACCGCGGCGGCGCGCCTCTCGGGCCGCCGCGCCGTCAGCTTGGGGTGGCGAGCACCGCAGTGGCGCTGCTCTCGCGCGGCTCCTCTCTACCGGGCAACCGGAGCGTGAGCGGTCTGCGAATATCCCAGCGCAGGGCCGCTCGGCTGAGCAACTCCCGTTCACGCTCATGGAGCCGACCATCCGCGGCGGCGATCTCCATGAGAAACGCCAAAACCCTCCGCTTATTCTCAGCGACCAAGATCTCATCCAGGATCGCGGCCGCACTGTCGAAGCTCGGCAGATCGTCGAGTTGCTCAAAGCGCTCGCGAAAGGTGACGTTGTCGAAGTTCTGGAACAGCCGACCGCCGATCCCCTCGGCGATCGCCATCTCTTGGGGATCGACGGAGCCATCCGCGCCTACCATGCACACCGCCAGCACATAGGCGGCCTCCAAGATCGGATCGATGTCCTCTCCCTGCTCCGGCAAGGAGACGACGCCCGCGCTCAGCACGGATTTGTGCTCGATCACTGTGAGGTCCCGCTCCAAGGCCTCTAAGTCTTGGAACAGCTGCTGGCTGACGCCGCCAACCTCCGTCAGCGCCTCAATGGTCAGCTCCGTCTGCGCGTCAAAGCCCACCGCGGCGTAACGTTCGCCAATGGGCGGGTGGGTGTCGGTTGGATGCGGGGTTTTATGAGCCATCACTTGGGTCAGCACGTCGCCGATCGCTTGGTGGCTCACATCGTAGACGGCGCTCTTCTCAAACACGCGCGCCAAATTAGGAGAGATCTTCCCTTCCCGAAGCCGGTTGGCGTTCTCCAGCCAGGTGTCGCGCCACAGCAGTCCGAACACCACAGATTTGGCGAGAGCCAGGCCGATGCCCCGGGGGTCCGCGGCCTCAAGCGACGCTTGATCCGCCGCCAGTTCCCGCACCCGGCTGATCCGGCTTCTGTTGCGCCCGATCGCCTCCAGCATGAAACGCAACACCAGCGCGCCGGGCGCGTGCATCACCCAATCCGCCCGCCCATCATCGCCCTCAAGGGCGCGGATCGCCTCCACCAGGCTGCGGAACGTCGGCTCGAAGCGGAGCGAGTATTGGACGTCCTCGCCGCGGAAATGGCCAAGCTCATGGGCGACCACGGCGCGCAGTTGGTTCTCTGTGAAGAGGCGCATTAGTGGCGCGGAGAGAAACATCGTCTCGCCATAGAGCGGCGCGTCGGCCTCCACGGGCCGTATCGGCGCGGCGGTGACGAAAAACGTGGGCTCGAGGCCGATCAGAATGTGGTCCGGCTTCCGGGCGCCGAGTTTATCGGCGATCCCGTCGACATAGGCCCAAAGCTGCGGCTGATCCGCTCGGCTGACCGCCCGCGCGAGAATGTCGCCCGCTTGCTCCTGGTTGGCGGAACGCAACGCCGACATCACCGACACCGCGCCGATCATCGCGCCAACGCCTGCGGCGGCCGAGAACACATACCAGGTCTGCCCGCCGAACCAGACCTCCAACAGGTAGACGCAATACGTCACCATGGCGCCGTGGACGAACACCAGCGCGCCGATGGTGAGGGTCGCAATCGGGACAAGCGGCGGAAAAATCGCCGAATTCAACCAGCGGCTTGTCCCAGCGATGAGCGCGAGGAGCAGAAACAGAAGGACGATGCCGATCAAGATGGCCGCGGTGCCATAGCTGGCCAAACGCAGCCAGGATAAGCGGTCGGCCTCCGCGCAAAGCGGCCCGCCGGCCCGACCCGCCGCGCAGGCGGCGGCGGCTTCAGAGGCGGACGGCTCAAGCAAGAGCGCGCCGCTTACGGCGTCGCCTCCGGCGAGAGAGCCCAGCCCGGCCTGCGCGACCACGACGCCGATCGCCGGAATAATGAGGCCGATTAAGATCGTCCATAACGCCCGACCATACATCACCGCCCCTTCCCCGTTTCCCCAGATCTCGCGCCGAACGCCCCACGACGCCGCGCTTTCCGCCGCCTCTGCGATCGCGACAGTTGCGCTCGATCCGCCTTCACCCAATCTCTTCGGTAGACGAGCCTTGGAAGCATGGCCAGCGCGCTGTGCCGGCCGGTCTAGGATGGCGCCCGTTCAATGGGCGCGCCCAGGTCTGCTTGAGACGCGGAAAGCGCAGCGGCGCGGATCTCGCGTGGCGTCGGCGGCGGGGCGGGTGCTGGAGCGGACGAGGGAGGCTTGAGCGGACCGTGATGGGGGCGGACCGCCCACGCCGGCGCATGGCGCGGAGGATTGGGCGGCATGGCGGCCCTGCTGATGAGTTGGCGTCCAACGACGCCTCGCGCGAAAGGCGGAAAGTGAGCGCTCGAAGACGATTATTGCGATCCCGGCTGCGTATGCCGCGCTCCGGCGCCTTGGCGCGGCGCGCGCGGCGCGACCAGTGGCGCGCGGAGCGAGCGGAGGATGGCCGCCCCCTCATGGCGGGCGGCTCCTCGCCTAACGAGATCACCTACGCCCTTGGGGCTCGGACCCGCGCGGGCCGGACGCTGATCAAAAGCATCGAAAACCTCACGGGCCGCCCGCGCCTGCTCCGGTTGGCGCTCGACTATCAGCGCGACATGGCGGACGGGGTGAGCTTTTGGGAAGTGATGCGACGGCGCTACGGCGTGGAGGTGACCTATCTGGGCGGCGGCCCCGCCAGCATCCCCACCGAGGGCCCGTTGGTGTGCGTGGCCAACCACCCGTTCGGCATCTTGGATGGGCTCGTCTTCGGCCGCCTGATGGATGAGACGCGGGGCGGGGACTTCAAAATCCTGGCCAACTCCGTGTTTCTTAAAGCGCCGGAGATCGAGCCCCACATCCTGCCGATCGACTTCGCCGAGACCCGCGCCGCGGTGCGTGTGAACATCGAGACCCGTCGGCGCGCCATCGACTATCTCAAAAATGGCGGCGCGATCGGCGTGTTCCCGGGCGGGACGGTCTCGACCATGAACTCGCTCTATCGACGGGCCTATGATCCGGAGTGGAAAACCTTCACCGCTCGACTGATCCAACATTCCGGCGCATCGGTCTGCCCGGTGTTCTTCGAGGGGGAGAACAGTCGCTTGTTTCAATTGGCGAGCCATCTGCACGACACGCTGCGCCTGGCCCTCTTGATTAACGAGTTCGACAATCGGATCCGTGAGCCGGTGCGCGTCGTGGTGGGCGAGCCCCTGCCCCGCGCGGTGATCGACGCCCATCGCGGCGATCCGCGGGCCCTGATGACGTTTCTCCGCGAGCACGTCTACAGCCTGTCGCCCACGCCTATTCCGCGGAAAGTGCTCGGCAAACACTGGGACTGATCGCGGCAAGTCGCCGGGGAGATACGCCGCTTGGGGCCATTGAGGCCCCTGCGCGCCGTTCGCGACCTGCCCCGGGACGCGGCGCGCCGAGGGAAAGGGCCGACAGGTCGCGGCGTCGCCCTGAGAGCCGCTCTGCGCCTTTGTGGTTGCCGAGATTCTCCCCGTCGATCACCAGAGGCGCGTCGAGACCGCAGCGACATCGCATCCGTTTCGTAAAGGGACGAACGAACATCAACGCACGCTTATGCATCGGGAGTTGGATCAGCAGAGTGATATCTCACGCTCTGTTAGCGGCGGAAGTTAGTCCACCAGGACGATCCGTGCGGCGGCAATCAGCGCTGCAATCATTCAAGATCGGCTGGTCTTCCGAAAGATTGGCCCCAGGCGGCCGGGTGCTGGTTTTCGTCTGATCAGACTGACAGTGGCCGACGGAGGGAGGTGCGAAAAGCAAATGGGCAGGCGAAGAAAGTTTCGAATTTGGAAGCTAGTTGCTCTTGTTTTTTGCGTGTCTGCATTGGCTTTGATCGTCAAATTCGCTGTAGAAGTAAGCGCCATTGAGCCGAAGTCTGACGAAGAACTGGTGCTTCTGGTAGTCGAGCGGGAACTAAGAATTCGATCGGTACGCAGGATATATGGCGATACAGGTTATTACGTACAGCCGTTAGATTACGTTGATGCAGCTGACTTTATCAGTAAAAATTCAGGGTGCTGTGCCGCTCATGATAAAGATCCGCATGAATTGTCGCGCGGAAATTGGTGGCTGCGATTGTTATATGGTCCATTTCGGTACGTGAGTATAAAGCGCGATCCATCTACGATAATCGATGAGACCGGTGCTGTCGTTTATGTGAGGAAACGTGCAAGGGCTGTGTTTGCTTTCGACGGGCGGGGCGAATTCTTGAGAGAAGACTGAGAGAAGCAGAGGGGGAATCGGAATAGACTTCGATGGTGTTGTGCCCGCTCGTACCTACAGTGAGGCAGATTACCAAGGCGACTTGACGATTATTTCTGGTTGGAGTCGGCCATCAAGTATCGATCTGTTATCGAGTACAAACCTTCTTTTCGCGGACCTATTGCGTAGCCTGAGGCCGGCGACGAAAGGGGTCGTTCGCCAAGGGCCGCGGGGCAAGCTCGGGGGCAGGCTCGCGCCGCAGCGCTCGCCCTTCGGCGCCTGCCCCGAACACGGCTCATCTTGGTGTTCAGGCAAGTCTCCTCACTGCCGACCAGGCGGTTGGGGTTCAGTTCGGGCTGCTCGGCGAACCAGGCTCGGCGCGCCGCGGCGACCTCGTCACACTCCGGCTCGTCCGCAGGGCCAGTCTCATTTGAACGACCCGCCGCGCCGTTGGACGAACCGCCACATCATCACCCGCGCCGCCGAAACGCCGCGCGCCGTCTCGAGCCGCGCGCGCCTCTCTTCGATCGTGACGTCGACCTGTTCGGCGACCAGCGCCATCAGGAACGCCGCGTGCGGATCGAGGATCGAGCGCTTGGGAGAGCCTTGCCGCTGGGCCCGCCGCTCGCCAGTCTCGCGCCAACGGCGCCCCCAGCGCACCGCCGTCGCGACGCCGCTCCGCGCGCAGAGAAGAGGACCTAAATCACCGTCGGTGCCGACGCCTCCAAGGAGGGGCGCGACGCCCACAGGCTCGGCGACGCCGCTGCGGCCCGGTTTCCCAACACCCCAGCCGGTCGACGCGATCTGATCGCCTTCGCCGGGGGGGGGGGCGCGTCGCGTTCGAGCCGAGCGGCGCGTATCACAAAGCGCTGGACCGGGATCTAGCGCGCGCCGACGTCGCGGCCGTCACGGTCAATCCGCTCCAGGCCCGGCGCTTCGCCGAGGCGCTCGGAACCCGCGCCAAAACGGACGCCGTCGACGCGCGCGCCTGCTCGCCGTCCTGGCCGCGCGGCTCGACCTCTCGCCGACGCCCGCCCCCTCCGACGCTCAGGCGGCCCTCAAGGAGCTCCAGGTTGCGAGAACCGCCCAGATCAAAGACCGCACGGCCGTCAAAAACCGCGCAAGGCATCTGAGCGCGGCGCTTTCGAAACGCCAGGCGGCCGCGCGTTTGCGCCAGATCGAGGCGCATCTGACCGCCATCGACGCCGAGATCGCGGCCCTTATCGACGCCGATGCACGTCTCTCTGAGAGCCGGGACATCCTCATCAGCATTCGCGGCGTCTCCGCCGTCACCGCCACGGCGCTTCTGATCTAGGCGCCGGAGCTCGGCGCGCTCGACGCCAAGCAGGCCGCCTGTCTCGCCGGCGTCGCGCCCATGACACAGGCCTCCGGCCAATGGCGCGGGCGCGCCGCCATCAAAAGAGGGCGCGCCCCTCTGCGCAAAGCGCGCCACATGCCCGCCTTGGGCGCCGCGCGCTTCAACCCCGATCTCAAACGGGTCTACGACCGCCTCATCGCCGCGGGAAAGCCGCCGAAAGTGACGGTGATCGCCTTGATGCGAAGGGTGATCATCCTCGCAAACGCCCTCCTCCGAGACCGCCGGAAATGGACCACACACAAGGCTTGACCAAGACGGATACTCTAGCGCGCCCCTTGAGATAACTTCGCGTCTCCGCCAG
>JBCCTM010000158.1:0-7778 GCA_039198535.1 Pseudomonadota bacterium | reverse complement strand
GCCGAGGCCGAGCTCGCATGGCGGGCGCGTTGAACGGGCGGCGTCAGGGATCGGCCAGGTAGTGGCACACCACCTCGCGCGGCCGAGGGCCGTATGCTGCTCGGGCGATGGCAAGGCATCTACCTGTTCGAGCATCGCGACCGCCCTCAGCCGCGCGAGGTGGTGTGCCACTACCTGGCCGATCCCTGACGCCGCCCGTTCAACGCGCCCGCCATGCGAGCTCGGCCTCGGCGCTTTCCAGCGTGAAGCTGCTGACGAGCACGCGCAACTCTCGGGCGTGCGCTGCAAAGGTTTGGGCGGCGCTCGCGCTCTCCCGGGACAGCGCGGCGTTCCTTTGCGTCATCTCGTCCATGGCTGAGACCGAGGCGGTGATCTCAGCGCTGCTGCTCGACTGCTCGGCGCTGGTTGTGCTGATGCCCTCAATGGTCTGCGCCACATCGCGAACGCTCTCGACGATCTCATTCAGTGACGCGCCCGCGCGGCGCACCAGTTCCACTCCGGCGCCGACCTCGCATGTGCTTTGCTCAATCAAATGCGTGATGTCTTTGGCGGCGTGGCTTGAGCATTGCGCCAGCGCGCGAACCTCTGAGGCCACCACGGCGAAACCGCGGCCCGCGTCGCCGGCCCGCGCCGCCTCCACCGCGGCGTTCAGCGCAAGAGGGTTGGTCTGAAAGGCGATCGCTTCGATCACCGTGATAATCTCGCTGATGCGCGCTGAGCCTCCCTCGATGCGCTCCATTGCGGCGATCGCGTCGCTGGCGATGGCCGCACCCTCGGCCGCGCCCTGCGACGCACGCTCCGCCCGCGCCGTGGAGGCGCGCGCGCTCTCCGCATTGGCCGCGATGCTGGCGCTCATCTGCTCCATCGTCGCGGCCGTCTGCTCAAGGGTGGAGGCCTGGCTCTCGGCGCGCTCCGCCAGCCCGTGCGCGCCGTCCAGGATCGGCTCGGCGGAGCGCTCCACCTGCTCCGCCACCCGGACGACGTCGCTCATCACTTTGGGCAGCTGCTCGATTGCGGTGTTCACATGCCCTTTGGCGACGCTGTACTCACCCCGCATGTCTCCCTTCAGCCGCTGCGAAAGGTCGCCCTGGCCGAGCGCGCTGAGCGTGCCGTTCAAGCCCGTCGCCACCGAGGATGTGAAGCCCAGATTGTCGATGGCGGTCACGCGGAGTGAGAAATCACCGTCCAGAACAGCGCTCAGCACGTCTTTCACCTCGCGCTCGAGCCGGCGGATAGAGGTGACGTCGTCGAGTTCGATCACAGCGCCCAACACGTCGCCATCGGCGTTGAGCACATCGCCGCCCCTGGCCACGAAAATACGGTCGCCGATAGGAGCTCCTTGGCGTTGGCGTCCGATCGGACTTGAGCGCCTTCGTCGATCGACGCGAGCAGTCCGGAAGCGTCTTCTTGGCCCACCAGCTCGGTCGCCCCGCTGAGCTTTCGGAAAGCGGCGTTGTCATAGAGCGGCTTGCCGTCCTGATCGAGCACCAGAAGGGCGGTTTGCGTCCGGTCCAGCGCGGCGCGGACCCGGGCCATGCCCGCGCCTTGATCGCGGATCGTGTCGAGCGCGCGGGCGATGTCGCCAAGATCATCTCGGCGCGCTCCGCCTGGGACTTCAACCTCGGCGTCGCCGCGTTCGATTTTTTGGATCGCGCCGCGGACGCCCCGCATCGTCTTCACAAGAGACACCGCATCGCGGAGCCCAAACCACAGGCAGATCGCGGCCGCGGCGATGGCGATCGCCACATAGGTCCAGGTATTTGCGCGTTGCGCGCGCGCCTCAGAAAGGGCGGCGCCCCGAATGTCTACGGCGATCGCGTTGGAGATCTGGGTCAATTCGCCGAGCCAGGTCGTGGACGCCTGGAAGGCGCGTGGCCGCCGCGCTCTCTTCCGCCCGACGCAGAAGCGCCGCATGCTCAGGCTCGGCGAGGGCGGCGGCCCGATCCAGGAGATACCGCTGTCTCGACTGCAAGTTGGCGAAGCGGATGAACACATCCGTTGAAAACGCGCCGGAGCCGAAGCCGACCGATCCCATCGCGCGTTCGACGCCGGCGAACTCCTTGGCCATCAGAACGTCGCCATAGACGGCGTTGAGCCGCGCCATGCGTCCGTGGAGCCCTGTCAGGAGACGGTCGTCGGCCGCGCTGAGCAGATGACGGATGGCCACCGTGTACTCCCCGGCCAAAGCGGGCACTGTGATGGCGAACGCGTCGACGGCGTCTCGCCGCGCATCGAGGCCGCTGAAGAATGCGGTGAGAGCGGAAGTCCGCTGCGCCCCGCCCGCGCCCTCGCTGGCCAGGATGCGCCCGCGCACACGGTCGAGCGCCGCATCGGTGACCGTGCGCTGCTTCGCCGGCGCCGCGCCCTCATCGGCGCGGCTCCACGCCTCGGCGATGACAATCTTTGCGTAGACAGCCAGGGCCGCGATGGGGGCCAACATCGCAGCGTAGAGCGCGGCGGAGTTGCGCCACTGGGCGGAATTCTTCATGGGAAGCGCGCCTCGGACCTCGGAGAACAGCGCGCGGTTATTTCATCTCCGCCTTTTGAAGCGATGAAGCCGCTTCGCTGCCGCTGTCTATTTTACGACACTTGTCGTCGTTTCCCATCGCGTGACGAATAGCGGAGGCGGCCGCCAACCGGCCTGTGCGTGCCGCTCAATCCGCCTACGTCTCCGAATGCAGAATTGGTGTTGAGGACGTATGATGACGCGCCGGACCGTTTTATTGGGGGCGCTCGGCCTGGGCGGGCTGGCCGCCGGCGCCGCCGCTTGGCGCAGCGCCGCCGCGGAGGATCGCTTTCCGCCCCAGGGCGTGTTCGAGACCGTCGAGGGCGTCCGCCTCCATCTCCGCGATCAAGGCCCCGCCGACGGCCCCGCCGTGGTTCTGATCCATGGGGCGAGCGGCAATCTGCGCGACTTTGATTTCGGCCTGACGGCGGCGCTGTTGGCCCAAGGGTGGCGGGTGCTGGCGGTGGATCGCCCTGGGCACGGCCACAGCGAGCGCGGCCCGGCGGATGCGCATCGGCCCGATGTGCAGGCGCGCCTCCTGCGCGGCGCGGTCGCGGCCCGCGGCGTCGACCGCGCCGTGATCCTGGGCCATTCGCTCGGCGCGGCGGTGGCTCTCGCCTGGTGCCTCGACGCGCCCGACATGGCGGCGGGTTGCGTCGACTTGGCGGGTGCGGCGATGCCTTGGCCGGGCGGCGTGGATATGCTCTATCGCGCGGCTTCGACGCCGCTGCTGGGGCGCATCGCCTCCAATGCGATTTCGCTGGTCGTCTCAGACAGTTTTGTGAAAACCGCGATCGGCGGGATTTTCGCACCGCAGCGACCGCCGGAGGGGTATCTTGAGGGGATCGGCGCGGGTCTCGCCATTCGGCCGGCGACGCAGCGGCATAATGGCGAAGACATCGCTTATCTGAAGCCGTATCTGGCCGGTCAGTCGAAGCGCTATCCTGGCCTGGCGCCGCCGCTGGAGATTTTGCACGGGGACGCCGACACGATCGTCCCCGCCCGCATCCACGCCGAGCCGCTGTCTCGTCTGGCGCCCCGGGCCCGGCTCAATCTGCTGCCGGGGATCGGCCATATGCCGCACCATGCGGCGCAAGGGCAGGTCCTCGACGCTTTGGGGCGCCTTCGCGGCGGGGTATAGGCGGCGGCGAGGCCGAGCCCGCCCGGCGCAACGCCGCCATGCGATGGCGGGCCGTTGCGCTCCCCGGCGAATTCCCTAGCTTCCCGGCCGGACAGAACAGCGGAGCGGCGAGCGGATGGGTCTCTTGGGGCGTCTCTTCACACGTCGCGACCGGGCTGAGCCGGCGCGTCCCGCACAAGAGCGGGGGGCCGCCGCAAAAAGCGGAGAGGCCGCGCCCGGCGTAGGGGCCCGTCTCAGAGCCGCGCTCGCTCGACTATTGCGAAAGGACCGGCCCATGGCGGATCGCGTGGCGGCCGCAAACGCGGCGTTGAAAGAGAAACGCGGGGGAGGGCGGACCTCCAAGACGGTGAAAAAGCCATCGAAATCTGCGTCGCTTCGGCCTTCGGCGGCGACGGGCCCGACGCCTGCTAAAGCGCCTCCCTCCCCAAGTCCCGGCGCCGCCCCGGCCCGAAGTGGCGGCGACGGTCGGAAGAGACGCGGAGCGGCCCGCGGGTCGGCCGCCGAGGCCCTCCAGCGTAAGACCCCAGTGACGCGCCGAGCGTCGAGACCACCGACCCCGGCGGCGCCCGCGCTGCGCGGCTCCAAGCTGCGAGGATTGCTCACAGAAGTGGAGGACGTTCCCATCTATGCGGTGGAGCGCCCCGCAAAGGGGCGCGCGCGGTCTGGCGCGCCGGTGGTGATCTTGATCCACGGCGCGGGCGTCGACCACCGAGACTGGACGTTCAGTTTCCTCGACCGGCTCAACCCCACCTGGCGCGTCCTCGCCTTCGATCGGCCGGGCTTTGGGGGATCGGGGCGCTCCGCGGGGCCCGCCAGCGCTCTGCCGACAACCCAAGCGCGGCTGCTCCAGAAGGCGGCCATGGCGCATGATGTGGAGCGCGCCCTCGTGGTCGGTCATAGCTGGGGCGGCGCGGTGGGCATGGCCTGGGGCGTCTCCGCGCCGGAGAGCACGGTCGGCGTGGCGAGCCTCGCCGGGGCCGTGGCGCCCTGGAGCTTGGCCAACGCCATTAAAAACGGCCGCCGCATGCAGTCGACGGCGCGGACGGCGCTGGGCGCGGGGGGGATGCGCGCCGCGGCGATGGAGGCGCTCGCGGCTTCTTTTGAGCCGGAGCCCATGCCCAGCGGCTATGCAGATCATCTTGAGACGGATTTGCGGCCGCTGTCCGGACCCGCGGCCGCGACCATGGCCGATGTCTCGACCATCAACGGGGCGCTGGCCCTTCTGACGCCGCGTTACGCGGCCTTCGAGCGGCCTGTGGAGCTCGTTTATGGAGACGCGGACACGATTCTCTCCATTGACGAGCAAGGCCGGGCGGCGGCGGCCATGCTGCCCAACGCCCGGCTGACGGCGCTGCCCGGCGCGGGTCATATGCTGCACCACACGAAGCCCAGGGCTTGTTTGGCGGCGATCGAAAGACTTTTCGCCGCGGGGTGTTCAAGCGGCTAGACACCTAATTCCTTATATAATTCAACAATCAGCGCTTTTTGAAATTATCCACAGGCTTGTCCAACATGCTGCTGCGCAGGGGTGCGGTTTCCTGTACCCTTTCAATCGCCCCGATCACGCATTACCGATATTGGACTGTAAACAATGGTGAAACGGGGGGCGCCATGCTCCGAAAACCTGTCAAAGCCGCCGACACGCCGCTGGTCAGAGCAATCAATGAAATCGGCGACGGGTGGATGCTGCTCATCGTGTGGGCCGCTGGCCAGCATGTGAGCCGCTTCGACGAGTTCCAGCGCGAGCTGGGCGTCGCGCGCAACATCTTGGCCGAGCGGCTGCGCCGCCTGGTCGACAACGGCCTTTTAGAAAAGACGCCAATCGCCGAAGGCGCGCGTCGAATGGAGTATCGGCTCACGCAGAAAGGGGCGGCGCTCACAGAAGCTCTGGAAGCGTTGAACTCCTGGGGCGAGAGTTGGGCCAGTAGCGCGCCCGGCGCCATGCTCCGCGCCGCTGAATAGCGGCGACATCATCCCTGGGAGACGCTGCGCGCGCCTCTCACGGGCAAGGCTGAAGAAGCGGTGCATCTCCTGAAGCGCTCAGCCCAATTTCCAATCCATCACGGGCCTCTCTCCGGCAACGTCCCCCGGGCGTCCGAGCGCATCCGCATGAGAGGCGCTTCGCATGGTCTTTCCGTCTATCGACGCAATCCCTTTGCCTGAACGGTATGCGGCCGTATTCTTGTCTCGGTGAGGAGCGAGGGAAGCGCTGCGCGTGTGTTCGGGGCTTCGTTAGGCTCGATCTGGGTCAGCCTCGATCTGGCCGATCCATACGGCGCGCGCTGATGAGATGTGGATGTGGGATGATCAGGGCGCGACTTCGGTGCGATCATGTGCAGGGCGACGCCGCGATGCGCGCTCCGTTCAACGCCGGCTCTAACCGAGCGGCGAGGGTGGTGTTCGTCGCGCTGGCGGCCACGTCGCTTTGGAACATGGCGCCGACGCCGGCCTTCGCGCAGAACGCTGTGGTCGCCGAGAGCCGCCCCGGCGCCCTCGGCCCCGCATCCGCCCTCGGACAAGGGCGCGCCGCCTTGAGCGCAGGCGATTTCGCCGCGGCGGAGACGGCGTTCAGGCGAGCGCTGGAGACGGCGCCGGCCAACCGCCAGGCCACGCTCGGCTTGGCGCTGACCCTCGATAAGCTCGGCCGCGGCGCCGAGGCGATCCCGCTCTTCGACGATCTGGTCGCCGCCCGACCCGAAGATCCGACGGCGATCTTCTACCGCGGCGTCGCCCGCTACCGGATCGGCGCGCTCGATGACGCGATCACGGATTTCGAAGCCGCCATTGGCCGCGGAGCCGGCTTCCCGGTGGTGCGCCAACGTCTCGGCGACGCGCACTACGCCAAGGGCGATTACCGAGTGGCCGAGGCCGCCTATCGCAGCGCCACCTCTGGCGATAACCCGCCGCCCGCCGCGTTTCGCGCGCTCGGCAACGCGCTCTATGCGCAGGATAAATTCGAAGCGGCCGACGCCGCCTTTTCCGAAGCGTTGGAGGCTGACCCCCAGGACGGTCGCGCCGCTCTGCATCGGGGCTGGACCCGGCAGAAACTCGGTCAGGACGACGCCGCCTTCGCCGATATCAATCGCGCCTATGAGATTTTAGGGGGCGTCGACGCGGATGTGGCAGCCTCACGGGGCGATCTGCACAGGCGTCGGGGCGCATTGCAAGCGGCGATCCTCGATTACCAAACCGCCCTGGAGGTGCGTCCGGGACACCGCCGCGCTCTCTATGGGGCCGCGGCCGCGCTGCTCATGGACGGCCGGCCCGCGGCGGCGGAAGCGGTGCTGGACGAATTGCTGGACAGTCTGAGCGATCAAACGGCGGTGGGCGCGGCGGCGTTTCGCCTCCGCGGCGAGGCCTTGCTGCGCATTGGCGAGGCGCAGCGCGCTGAGGCGGATCTCTCCTTAGCGCTCCGCTTGTCGCCCGACGTGGCGGTGGCTCACTACAATCGCGGGCTGGCCCGGGCGCTGATCGGCGATTTCGCCGGGGCCCTAGACGATATGCGGCAAGCGGCCTCTTTGGCCCCAGGCGATCCAGAAGCCGCCTATGGGCATCTGCGCGCCGCCATCGCCGCGGGTCTTCCCGCGGAGGCGCAGGACGCCGCCGCGGCTGCGGAAGCGTTGGCGGCGGAACGTCCCGCGGCGCGTCCGGCGCGGGCGGCGGCCCTGCTGGCGTTTGGCCGTCCAAACGAGGCGCTGAGCCTGCTCAATCAACATCTCGTCGACCGTCCGCGCGACCTGCGCAGCTTGCATCTGAAGATCCGGACTTTGTTTGCGCTCAACCGTCCGCGCGACGCCCTCGACCTGTCGCGCCGACTTATCATTCTCGAGCCGCGCCGGGCGCTCAATCACATCTTTGAAGCGGAGGCCCGCGTGGCCCTTGGCCAATCCGCCGAGGCCCGGGAGGCGCTCCAGCGCGCCAATGCGCTCGGCGCGGAGCCGGCCCGGATCGCGCGACTGGCCGGCGGCGCTTGGCTCGCGGCGGCGAACGCGCCCAGCGCCTCAGACGCGCCCGCGGCGCTGCGACAAGCGGCTGACGCGTTGGACGCGGCGGTGTCGCTCTCAAACAAATCTCCCGACGCCTTGGCGATGCGGGCTGCGACCCTTGAGCGCATCGGCCGACTGGAGCAGG
>JBCCTM010000157.1:0-7812 GCA_039198535.1 Pseudomonadota bacterium | reverse complement strand
CGCCGCCTCCGCCTTCTCTGGGATCGCGCGCAAAGCCGCGATCAGGGCGCTGCAGGCGCCGAACCGAGGAGGCCAGGCGGACGTCCCCGCGGGGCCCGCCCTGATCCTGAACGCCACCAGCAGCGAGACCGGCCGCACGGTGGCGTTCGCGCCCTTCGACCTTGCGGGATTGGCGGGCGACCTGATCCTGTCCCACCAGGAGGCCTTCCCGACGTCGCCCCACGGCGCGCGCCTTTCCGCGCTGGATGCGGCCATCGTGAGCGCGCGCTTCCCCGGCGTTCTTCCGGCCTACAGCACCGGCGGCGCTTCGGCTCAAACCTTGGTCGATGGCGGCTATGCGGACAGCTCCGGCGCGGAGACCGCCCTCGCGCTGTTCCAACGGGTAAGGGCGGTGATATCGGCGAACGAGACCTATCGCGAGCGTTTCGCGCCGAAATTGCTGCTCCTCGTGGATGCGAGCGAAGGAAGCGGCGTCGCCTCAGGCGGCGGTTTTATCGATACGCTCGCGCCCCTGAACGCGGTGCTCAGCGTGCGCAACCTGCAGTGGCGCCGGGCGGTTCAGCGCGTGTTCAATCAGTTCGAGGCCCTGGAGGCGACGGGCGCGGAACCGACGCTGTTGAAAATCAGATTTAACGCCGATCTCCTGCGCCTGCCGCTGGCTTGGCGGCTCTCCGAAGCCACCCATGCAGCGGTCCGAGCCACCATCGGCGCCCCAACGCTGTGCGAGACGGACGCCCCGGAACAAGCGGCGGACGCGCTTCGTCTTGAAAACTCCTGCGGGCTCAGGGACGTGCTCGACCTGCTGCCCTAATCGGTCGAACGCCGTCGCATCGCGGCCCGGATCAGCCCCGCGCCGCGTTAGCCGGATTTTAGAGCCGATCGGTCATCCTCACACCGTCGGTGGCGAGAACGCATCCGCGCCGGCGCCTGGGAAGGTCTTGGCGGAAGGGGCTCGCGATGAGCGATGGCGGCGCGACGCAAGGGACGGGGCGGGCGGCTCCTCCTTCGGGCGGATCAACGGCGGCGGCGGCTCCGAGCGCCGGCTTCATGGCGCGCTTCGCGGCGCATCATGGCGCTCTGCTGATCACCTTCACCGCGGCGATGTTCGTCTCGGCGCTCCTGCTATTCATGGTGCAGCCGATGTTCGCCAAGATGGTGCTGCCGCGCCTCGGCGGGTCGCCGGCGGTGTGGTCCGTGGCGATGTGCTTTTTCCAGGTGACGCTCCTGGCGGGCTACGCCTACGCCCATGCGCTGTCCAAGCTGCAGCGTTTTGAGGCCCGCGCCATGATCCATGTGGGCGGCTTGGCGGTGGCCACCCTCGCCCTGCCGCTGGGCGTCGCCGCCGGCTGGGAGCGCGCCCCGGAAGAGGGCCTCAGCCTCTGGGTGTTCGGCCTGTTCGCCGTCTCCATCGGTCTGCCTTTCCTCATGCTCTCCGCCAATGCGCCCACCCTGCAGGCTTGGTTCTCCCGCACAGGCCATCCCCATGCGGCGGACCCCTATTTCCTTTACGGTGCGAGCAATGTGGGCAGTCTGCTGGCGCTGCTGGCCTATCCCGTGCTGCTGGAGCCCCAACTCAGCCTCAGCGACCAAAGCGCGTATTGGACGCTCGGCTTCATGGCGCTGATCGCCATGGTCGCCCTGTGCGCCACGCTGGGCGTGTTCGCCCCGGCCGCCACGGGCGCGGCGACCGCCGCCGCGGAGACGCAAGCGCCCCGCGCCGAGGCGCCGACCTGGGGGCGGCGTCTCTCTTGGATCGGCCTCGCCTTCGCGCCGTCGGCGCTGTTGGTCGCCGTCACGAGCCATATCAGCACGGATGTGTCCTCCGCGCCGTTCCTCTGGGTGATCCCGCTGGCGCTGTTCCTGCTGACCTTCGTCATCACCTTCCAACAGCGGCCGATCCTACCCCATTCCTGGATGTTGGCGGCGCAGCCCGTGGCGGCGGCGGCGATGCTGCTGCTGCTGATCCTGGAGCCGACGCCGCATTGGGGTCTGTCTCTGGTGGGTCACCTGCTCGGCTTCTTTATCCTCGCCATGGTCTGCCACGGCGCGCTGGTGGCGAGCCGACCGAGCGCCGAGCGGCTGACGGAGTTCTACCTCTATATGTCGCTGGGCGGGGCGCTGGGCGGCGTGTTCACCGGGCTGATCGCGCCGCAGCTGTTCTCGACCGTGCTCGAATTCCCGCTGCTGATCCTGGCGGCGCTGCTGGCGCGGCCTGGGCTCCGCAGCCTCACCTTCGACCGGGCGCTGATCTGGGTCGCGGCCGGCGCGGCGCTGGTGGCGCTGGCCTTCACCATCAAAGTGGCGTCGGCCGGCGGCGATTTCTCCGGCCTGATCTGGGTGCCCTTCGCCGGGGTCGCGCTGTTCGCCGCCGCCGCGTTCGCGCGCCGCGCCTCCCGCTTGATCCGCGGCGTCTCGGTGGCGACGGCGGTGCTGGTGGCCGGCATCATCTTCACCGCCGATGACAGCCAGCAGGAGAGCCATCGCGGCTTCTTCGGTGTGACCAAGATCGAGCTCACCGCCGATGGCGGGCACCGGCTGATGCTGCATGGGACCACGCTGCACGGGGCGCAACGGATCGAAGACGGCGTGCTCAACACGGAGCCGCTCTCATACTACCACTCGGGCAGCCCCTTGGCCGACGCCATCGAGGCGGCGCGCTCCAAGGGACCGGTGGAGCGGATCGGCGTGGTCGGCCTCGGCACCGGCAGCCTCGCCTGCCGCCGGTTGCCGGCGGAGGAGTGGACGTTCTTTGAGATCGATCCGATCGTCGTGAACCTGGCCAAAGACCCGGATTATTTCACCTTCATGAGCGCATGCGCCCCTGAGGCCGAGGTGGTGATCGGCGACGCGCGCATCACCTTGGCGGATCAACCGGATGGCGCGTTCGATCTGCTGATCCTCGACGCGTTCTCCTCCGACGCGATCCCGACCCATCTTCTGACCGCCGAGGCCATCGACGGCTATTTCGAGAAGATCGCGCCGGGCGGGATGCTGGCGATGCACATCTCCAACCGCAATGTGGATCTGGGCCCGGTGATCGCGGCGCTGGCGCAGGAGCGCGACAAGGCGGCGCTGCATCGCTGGTCCAACGGCGCGGCGGAGGTGAGCGAAACCTTCAAAGCTGACGCCCGCGTGGCGGCGCTGGCGCGGCGCGAGGCGGATTTCGGCGATCTCGGCGGGCGACCGGGTTGGTCCCCGCTGCCGCCTTCGGATTGGCGGATCTGGCGCGATGACTACGCCAATGTGCTTCAGGCCATCTGGGCCGGGTTCGACATGGAGCCGCCCGCCCGCGAGATCGAGACCGCCGACATCCCCTGAGCGGCGGCCGCGACCGGCCCGGCCGGTCGGCCTGGTTCTGCTTCATGCCGCTGGGCGCGGATCATGCTACGCTATGCGCCGGGCGGGCATGACCGCCGCGAGGTGGAGGTGAGACGCGGTTGGCCGGCGAAGACAAACATGCGGACAAACAGAAAGCGGCCGGCTCGCCCCCTGGGGAGGAACCGGCGAAGGACGGGGCGAAGGCGTCGTCGCAGCCGACCGAACCGGTAGGACGAACGCGCGCCACCGCAGCGAACGTGGCTGATGCGCCTGGAGAAAACGGATCTGAAGCGCCGGAAACAGAGGCCGGTGCGGAGGATCCCGCTGAGACGCTTCGACGCCTGGCGGACGCTGGCGCGCCGGCGCTGACGCCGCTCAGGCCCTCCGAGGATGCGCCGCCGCCGGCCGCGCTTCCGGATAACGCGCCGCCAGATGACGCGCCCCCAGGTGACGCGCCACCCCCGGAGCGCAGCCGTGGTCCCGCAGCGCCGAGGCGCCCCATCGCCAGCGGCGCGGTTGACCCGGACCGCTCCGGGCGCCGGGAGCCGGTGGTCGGCGTCGCGCTCGGCGCCGGCGCGGCGCGGGGCTGGTCCCATATTGGCGTGCTTGAAGCGCTTGAAGAGATCGGCGTGCGCCCCTCGATCGTGGTCGGATGCTCCAGCGGCGCCGTGGTCGGGGCCGCCTATTCCGCCGGCGCCCTCGCGCCCATGAAGGACTTCGCCACCGCGCTCACTTGGCGGGGCATGCTCGGCTATTTCGACTTCAGCTGGCGCGGCGGCGGCTTGATCGAAGGGCGCTGGCTCACCGATTTCTTCCAAGAGACCATCGGCGACCACGCCATCGAAGCCCTGCCCCTCTCCTTCGGCTCCGTGGCCACGGAGCTCAGCACCGGCCGGGAGACCTGGTTCACCCGCGGCTCCCTGCTCGACGCCGTGCGCGCCTCCATCGCATTGCCCGGCTTGATCACGCCCGTGGCCATCGACGGCCGCTGGATGGTGGACGGCGCGCTGGCCAATCCGATCCCCGTCTCGCTCTGCCGCGCGCTCGGGGCCGAGGTGATCATCGGCGTCTCCATGAACGGCGATCTGGTGAGCCTCGGCCGATCGCCCTTGGCGCTGGCGGCGCGGGCGGACGCGAGCCTTGATCCCTCGGACAAAGACGCGCGCTTCGCCGAGCCGGAGCCTTTGTCCCTCGAGGATCCCGGCCCAAGCCGCGCCTCCCCCGCCACCGCCGCGGAGCGCCGCAGCTCCTGGCTCGCCTGGCTCACCGGCTATGGCGGCGGCGGTTGGAGCAGCTATTGGGCGGGGGAAAGCGCGGCCACGGCGAATCCCGAAGCCGCGCCCACCGATCGCTCCCGCCCCACCCCGCCGCCGGGCCGACCGGGCTATTTCGACGTGATCGGTCAGAGCTTTTTCAGCACGCAGAATTTCATCTCCCGCGTCCGCCTGGCCGCCGACCCGGTGGACGTGTTGGTGGTGCCGGCGGTGGAGGGCATCGGCATCATGGATTTCCACCGCGGCGCGGAGGCCATCGAGATCGGACGCCAGGCGGTCGCGGCCCGCGCCGATCTCATCAAGGCGCTCTGCCAGGCATCCGAAAGCGCCAACGCCTCCGGTTCCTGAACCGAATAACTCGCGTCAATTCGCCTCAGGCGCGCGCCGCGCCGGGGGCGCCGCATCGCGTTAGTCCTGATGCGAGGCGCGCCCGGCCGCATGGAACGAGCCCGCGCGCAATGGATGGGACGAGATCGGGAGCGACGGCGATGGCGGGGCTGATGGACGGCGTGGGCGGCGCCGAGAGCATGTCGAAAAGCTTGGACCGCGCCCGACGCGCGGCGGTTCAAGACATGCCGGCCGAGGAGGCTGCGGCCTTCGAGGCGGCCTTGGACCATCTGCTCGCGCAAACCGCCGGCGAGGAAGCCGTAGAGCTGGCTGAAGCGGCCGAAGGCCGTGTCGACGGGACCGAGTTTTTCAACGCGCTCCGCGCGCTCTGGCGGTTCGCCCAGGAGCGTCGCCCCGGCGAGGTGAAACTGCGCCGCTACTGCCCGTCTGAGGAAAAGGCGGGCTTCGGCCCCGACACGACGGTGTTGGAGGCGGTGGTCGACGATCGACCGTTCCTTTTGGAGAGCCTCACCGCGCTGGCGGCGGCCCGGGGCTATGACATGCGTGCGGCCCTGCATCCCGTGGTCACGGTGCGGCGGGACGCGCTGGGCAAGCTCCAGAGCATGGTCGGCGAGCCCGGCGCAGCGCCGCCGCCGGATCCGCCGCAAGGCGCGTCGCAAGAGGCGTGGCTACAACTGCAATTCCAACGCATCGGCGACCCGGCCGCCTGGGGGAAACTCGAGGCGGCGGCCCGGCGCACTCTCGCCGACATCAACGCCGCCGTCGCCGACTATCCAGCCATGGTCGCCCGGGTGCGGGACACCGCCTCGGAGCTGCGCAACCAGTCGGGCGCGTTCCTGTCGCCGGAGGGCGCGCTGGCCTGGAGCGAGGCGGCGGAGTTCCTGGACTGGATCGGCGACGGCAATTTCACCCTGCTCGGCTGCCGGGATTACGACGTCACTGCGGGCGGCGGCGCCGCGGCGCCTCATGCCGCCGCGCCCCATGGCGGGCTCGGGCAGATGCGGGACCCAGAGTTCACCGTGCTGCGGGACGCCAGCGGCGCCTATGCGGACTGGACGCCGGCGCTGGAGGCGATCCACGCCGGGTCCGAACCGCTCACGATCCTCAAGGCCAACCGCCGCTCCACCGTGCGGCGCACCACGCATCTCGATTTGCTGGCCGTGCGCCGCGTCGGCGATGACGGGACCCCCCGGGGCCATCGCCTGTTCGCCGGCCTCTTCACCGCCTCCGCCTATCGCTGGAGCCCCGCGCGCATCCCGCTGCTCAAAGGCAAGCTGGAGCGGATCCTTGAGCGCTCGGGCTTCGCGCCCGGCGGCCATGACGCCCAGGCGCTCGCCAATCTGCTCGACACCCATCCGCGGGACGAGCTGCTGCAGGCCTCGGAGGACCAGCTGTTCGACCAAACCCTCGGCGCGCTGCGCTTGCGCACCCGGCCGCGGGTTCGCCTGTTCGTGCGCCCCGATCGCTTCGGACGCTTCATGTCCTGCATCATCTACGCCCCGCGGGATCGCTACGACACGGCGATCCGCGAGCGGATGGCCGAGATCCTGTGCGACGCCTTCAACGGCCGGGTGGCGGACTTCACGCCCTTCTTCGGCGTCGACGGGCAGATCCGCGTCCATTTCGTGATCGCCGTGCGCATGGGAGAGCCGCAGAACTACGACGTCGCGCGGATCGAGGCCCAACTGGCCGCGGTGGTGCGCAATTGGTCGGATGGGTTCCGCGCGGCGCTGCTGTCCGCCTCGGGTCCGGAGCAGGGGTCTGCGCTGCATCACCGTTTCGCCGGCGCATTCCCCGCGAGTTACCGGGAGAGCGTTTCGGCGGCCGAGGCGGCGGAAGACGCCGCGCGCCTCGACGCGCTGACCGAGGCCGACCCGATCGCCGCGGCATTCGACCCGGATGCCGACGGCGCGGGTCTGCGATTTCGCCTCTACCGTCGCGGCGCGGCTGCGCCGCTCTCAGATGTGATCCCGATCTTGGAGAATATGGGCCTTCGCATCTTGGAGGAGCGCCCGCATCATGTGACCCCGCCTGGCGGTGGCGAGGCGCTGTTCATCCATGATTTCAGCACCGAGCGGCTGGAGGGGGGCGGCGGCGATATGCAGGGCCGCCGCGCCGGCATGGAGGCCGGCTTCGTCGAGATCTGGCGCGGCGGCGCGGAAGACGACCGGCTCAATCGGCTGCTGATCGACCCGGGCCTCTCCGCCCGGCAGATCGCCGTGCTGCGCGCCTATTGCCGCTTCCTTCGCCAAGCCGGCGTCGCCTACTCGCTTGGCTACATGGAGGACGCGCTGACCCAGCATCCGGAGCTCGCGCGCTTGCTGTCCGATCTGTTCGGAGCGCTCTTCGACCCGAATCTGGGCGACGACGCCACCGCGCGGGAAGCGCGAGCAGGCGAGATCGTCGCCGCCATCGACGACGGACTTGAGCAGGTGGCCCGGCTCGATTTCGACCGAATCATCCGCCGACTCCGCAACGCCATCGAGGCCACCCGGCGCACCAACCTGTTCCAGCCAGGAGCTGACGGCGCGCCGAAGCCTTACTTCTCGTTCAAGTTTGAATGCGACGCGTTGGAGGAGTTGCCGGAGCCGCGGCCCTGGCGGGAGATCTTCGTCTACAGCCCGGCGGTTGAGGGTTGCCATCTCCGCGGCGGCCCCGTCGCGCGGGGCGGCCTACGCTGGTCCGACCGGCGCGAGGATTTCCGCACGGAGGTGCTGGGCCTCGTGAAAGCGCAGCAAGTGAAGAACAGCGTGATCGTGCCGGTGGGCTCGAAGGGCGGGTTCTTCCCGAAGCAACTCCCCGCCCAAGGCGACCGGGAAGCAGTGCGCGCCGCCGCCATCGAGGCCTACAAGACCTTCCTCCGCGGCTTGCT
>JBCCTM010000156.1:0-7822 GCA_039198535.1 Pseudomonadota bacterium | reverse complement strand
GCGCCCGACAGCGCGGAAGTGATGGCCGGCGCCTTTAAAGAGGCGGCGGAGCTTGCGGGCTTGGAGACGGCGGATGAAGATCCCGAGCTCGGCGCGAATATTTTGGTGTTCGTGGTGGAGAATTGGGCGGATCTCCGTCACGTGCCCCATCTCGACCGTCTCACGCCCGATCTGGAGAAGCTGACGGTCAATCTTCAGCTGGCCGGCGCCAACCAATATCGGACGTTCACGTTTGGCCCGGAAGGCGGCGTTCGCCTGTGCGTCGTGATGCTGCGCTATGACGCCGAGCTCTCGCAGCTCTCGGCGGCCTCGCTGGCGTTGGGGCAGGCGGTGCAAAGCCTGCTGCTGTGGTCCGATCTCGCCTTTGCGGACGAATCGCCGGTCACCGTGCGGCGCGGCGGCAAGCCGCTGGTCAAGTCGCGGTTCTTGCGGCTGCTGAAAGCGGCCTATGACCCGGAGACGCCGGATTACTCCGAGGACCCGGCGCTCGCGCTGGCGTTGGCGGAGAAGATGAAGTCACGCCGCGGCGGCGAACGGGGGGAACGCGGGGAGAGAGATGAGGGGGATCGGCCCCGGGAGCGCGGACGCGGGCGGAGCCGGTCTCGCGCTCGGGGCGGTCGCCGGCGCGACAGCGACGCCGCTGAAGACGGAACGGAGGCCGAGAGCGGCGCGCCCGCAAGCGCCGACGCAGAAGGTGATGAGATTGCTGAGACGCGAGAGCGCCGGCCTCGCAGGCGTCGTCGCCCAAAGGATGCGGAGGCCGAAGGCGGCGTCGAGCGAAAAGGCGACCCTCTCGGCGGCGACCCCAGAGAGGGGAGCGCGGCGGGCGATGGGGGCGACCTCAATGACGCGCCGTAACGCGCGGGGCGGCGCGGGTTTCGCCTGGGTCGCGCCAATCGGCCCACTCAGGGCGGGGTTTTGACCGAACCGGCCGATCCAAGCGCCGGATGCGGTGATCCGGGTTCGCGTTCCGCCGAAACACGGGTCCGGGGCGATTTTGAAATCCGCGTCTATTATGAAGACACGGATTTCGGGGGCGTGGTCTATTACGCAAATTATCTGAAGTTCTTCGAGCGCGCGCGGACCGAGTGGTTGCGCGCGCTGGGCGTCGAACAGGCGCAGCTGCGTGAGGAGCACGGCTTGGGCTTCGTGGTTCGGCGCTGTGCAGTGGAGTATCTGCGGCCGGCGGTGATGGATGACGTGCTGACCGTGCGGACCATGCTGCGCCGCCGACGCGCCGCTAGTCTGGAGCTGCGCCAGACGGCGCATCTCGCCAGCCGAAGCTCAGGGGCGCCCAGCCTGGCGATCGGGGTCACGCTGGCTGAGGCGGAGGTGACCGTGGCGTGCGTCGATCTCGTCGGCAAGCCGACACGCTTGCCGTCCGGCTTAACGTCGCGGCTCAATGGCATGGCGCGTAAGCTCTAGCGCTGCGAGACGTACCGCTGGCCCGCGGCGTCGCGCCCCTCCGCGCCAGACAAGCCGTCGTCGAGCCAAGCTTAACAGAGCCGTGCTTTGGCCCTAAAGGGGCGCGAAGAGAAGTCGACATGCGGGGAATGGCGGCCACGCGCCACTTCCGCATCGTCGGCTCGCGTCGAGGCCGCATTTCACCGGGCGCGCGTTCCCGAAGGCGCATTCTTGAGGAGACAGAGTGTTGGAAGCGGGTTTCACCCAAGACGACTTCACCCTCACCGCGTTGTTTCTCCGCGCGACGCCGACCGTGCAGGCGGTGATGGCGCTCTTAGCCGTGGCCTCTGTGTGGTCATGGGCGGTGATGATCGAGAAATGGACGCAATACCGCGCCTTGCGCGGGCGCGTGCTACGCTTCGAAGAGAGCTTTTGGTCAGGCAAGGCGCTCGACCACCTCTATGACGAGCTTGGACCTCAGCCGAAAGGGGCCATCGAGCGGGTGTTCGCCGCCGGCATGCGGGAATGGATGCGCTCCGTGGAGACGGGCTCGGGGCTGTTCCTAGGCCTGCGCGACCGGCTCGACCGCGCCATGAATGTGGCTTTGGTGCGGGAAACCGAGGCGGTGGAGCGGCGCCTCGGCCATTTGGCCACCATTGGCGCGGTGACGCCCTTTGTCGGTCTGTTCGGAACAGTGTGGGGCATCAAGCACAGCTTTGAAGGGATCGCGCTCAGCCAGAACACCAACCTCACCGTGGTGGCCCCGGGGATCGCCGAGGCGCTGGTCGCCACGGCGCTGGGGCTGTTCGCGGCGATCCCGGCGGTGGTCGCGTATAATCAGCTCCTCAATTCCGCGCAGCGTCTGAACGCGCGGCTTGAGAACTTCGCCGATGAGTTCGCCACGATCCTCAGCCGCCAGCTCGATAAGCGAGGCGTCTGAGCATGGGGCCGGTGAAAGGCGGATCGGCGGGGGCTAAGTCGGCCCGCGGGCGCAGACGGCGTTTGGGCGCGCCGATGTCCGAAATCAATGTGACGCCGTTTGTGGATGTGATGCTGGTGCTGTTGATCATCTTCATGGTGGCCGCGCCGCTGCTGACCGTGGGCGGCGTGCCGGTGGATCTGCCAGAGTCCAACGCCACCGCCCTGCCGCAACCCCAGGCCGAGCCCACGGTTGTCTCCATCGACGCCGCCGGCGGCATTTTCCTCGGCGATGTGGTGGTGACCTTGGAACAGCTGCCGGGCCGCGTGGCTGAGGAAGCCAGCGCGCCGTCGGATCGCATTTACCTCCGCGCCGACGGCTCCGTCGCCCACGCCCGCGTCGCTGAGGTGATGGGCGAGCTCTATGGCGGCGGCTTCCGTAACATCGCGCTCGTGTCCAAACGCCGGGCTGAGACCGCTGAGCCGTGAGCGCCGCGCGCGTGAAACAGACCCCTGATCGCCAATGTTGAAGAGGCGGGTGTGACGACTGAACGGTGGAACAGCATGGGATTGCTCGTGTCCGCCGGGCTGCACGCCGGGCTGTTCGGGCTCGCCGTGATCTGGGGCGATATCTTCGTCGCGCCGGATGAGGATCCGCTTGAGATCGTTGATTTGGTGGTGATCAGCGAGGACGAGCTAGAGCAGTTGATCGCGCCGGACGCCATCGATTTGGCCGAGGCGCGGCCGCCGACGCCCATCCCGGCGGAGCCCGTGTTCTCCGAGCCGACGCCGCCCCCTCCCGAGCCCGAAGCGGCCGCTTTGGCCGAGCCTGAAGCGGCGGAGCCGGACGTTGAGCCCGAGGCGACGCCGGACGCGCCGCCGCTTGAGCGCGCGCCGCCCGCCCCGGAATTGGCGTTCGATCAGCGGGCGCTGGAAGACGAGAGTCCGGGCCCCGACATTCGCGAGGCTGTCGATCCGGTGCGCGTCGCCGAGGCGCCGGAGCCCTCCGAGCCTGCCGTCGCCGACACTGCGCCCCAGGTGAGCGCCGCCGCGCCCGCGCCGCCGCCGCCGGAACTGGCGGACGCGTCGCCCGTGGCGGATACGCCCGACACGCCGCCAGAACCAGAGCCAGAACCAGAGCCAGAGTCAGAGGTCGCTTTCGCCGCGCCGGCGAGCGCGACCGTGCCCAAGTTGCGTCCGCGCCGCGCGCCCGCCCGGGCGCGGGCTCCGGAAGTGGACGATTCGCTGATCGATGAGATCTTGATCGGCGCAGACCTGCCCCAGGGCCGTCCCACAGCGCGCCCCACGCCGGCAGCCGCGCAACGGTCTCGTCCGATAACCCAGGGCGAGCGGGCGTTTTTCGAGGCGTCGTTTCGCCGAAACTGGGTCCGCATCACCGATGCCCCAGATCTGGCCGCGCTGGCCGTGGTGATCGATGTGACCCTCTCACGCTCCGGCGAAGTGCTGAGCACCAAGCTCGTCCGGCCCACCAGCATCGATAGCGCACGACAGCAAGTGGCGGTGCGGCGGGCGCAGACGGCGATCACGCTCGGACAGCCCTATGCGGGGCCGCCCGAGAAATATGACCAATGGCGCGTCTTGCGCGTGACCTTCGACCTCGCCAGCGAGCGGACGACGATCAATTGAACGGCGTCGCGATGACGGAGCGCGGGGAAGATCAGTTGAGCTGGGAACAGTTGGGCTCGGATCGACTGAACTGGGCTGAGGAGTGGGGCATGGCGGGTAGTGTAAGCCTTCGAGACGGTCGACGCCGGTTTTCGCGAAGGGCGATCGGGTCCGTCGCCGCGGCGGCTCTCGTCGCGCTGTTGGCCGGGGCTGTCGCCGTCCACGCGCAGACGGAGCCCGCGCCGGCGCTGGAGTTTGACGCGGAACTCGGCGATTTCGTGCCCGATGGCGGGGCCGAGGGAGGGTCCGGGGGCGCGGTCGAGGGCGAAGCCTCCGCAGACGCGCCGCAGAATTTCAACGAGGCGGTGTCGCGCATTTTGCTGCGGACTTTAGTGGAGCCCACGCCGCCGCTGTTGGACCCGGCCTTCACCGGCGACACGTCGCCTCCAGAGACCGAGAGGGGAGGGGACGCCGCCGCGGAGGGGGACGCGCCGGCGCTCGGTCCCTCGGGCGGCGGCGACGGGCCGCTCACCTCCATCTGCGTCGCCCCGGAAGCGCCCGAGCCGTTGAACAACGCGGTCATGTCCGCGTTCGCGCTGCGCGTGGAGGACGCCTGGGATCGGCCGGAGATCCCCGATCCGAGCAATCCGCCCACGGTGGTGTTGGAGGTGTGCCTTGGCGCAAATGGAGAGCTCCTGTCGCGGCCGCGGCTGATCCGACCCGTGGGCGCCCTGGAGCCCGAGCAGTCCATGGCGCTCCTGAGCGCGCTCGACGCGCTGGAGAAGGCGGCGCCCTTCCGAGGTCCGCCCGAACGCTATCTCGCCTGGCGCCGCATTTTGGTTCTGTTCGATCCGCTAAAGGGCCGCGATACGGCGGAAGGCTCGGAAGAGGATCCGGCGGACGGCGGGACAGAGACGCCGTGACGGTTCGGCGCGTGGAGAGCGGATAGAGTTGCGATGAGGACCCTGGTGCAGAGCTGGCGAGAGATTTGGCGAGACATGAACCGGCGAGACATGACCTGGCGGACGACGTCGGGAAGGGCGGTGGCGTCCGCAGCGCTGAATGGGCTTCTGAGGCGCTGGGCGGGCCGGTTCGTCGCGCGGATGGCGTCTGTTTTTGTGCTCGCCGTCGGGCTGATGGCTTTCGCCCCTGCGGGCTCGGCCGCTGCACAAGGCGTGGCCTTGCAAGCGCCGCCCGCGCCGGAGCTTGGCGGCGTCGCCCCGGGGCAGGCGCCCTTGGAGATTACGGTGGCCGGCGGCTCGTTTAAGCCGATCCCGATCAACATCCCCCGCTTCTCCGCCGCCGATCCGGCGCTGACGAGCCTGGCCGAGCAAATGACCACGGTGGTGGCCGCTAATCTGGCGCGCTCCGGCCTGTTCACCGTCACCGGCGGCAACGCCTCCTCCGGCATTGACGCGCCGCCCGCCTTTCCGGCGCTGCGGCAATCGGGCGTGGACGCCTATCTCGTGGCCGAGCTGGGCCAGGAGCCCGACGGCCGCCTCGCCGTGCGTTTTCGCCTGTGGGACGTCGCACTCGGCCAGCAGCTGGAGCAGTTGCAACTCCTGGCGGATCCGACCGGGTGGCGGCGCATGGCCCATAAGGTGGCGGACGCCGCCTATAGCGAGCTGACGGGGGAGGAGCCGTATTTCGACAGCAGGATCGTCTTTGTCGAGGAGACAGGCCCGAAAGATGCGCGGAAAAAGCGCTTGGCGATCATGGATCAGGACGGCGCGCAGCTCGTCTACCTGACCTCAAGCGCCGATCTGGTGCTCACGCCCCGGTTCTCCCCTGTGGAGCAAGCGATCACCTTCATCTCCTACGCCAAAGGCGAGCCCCAGGTGTATCTGCTCAACCTCACCACGGAGCGGCAGGAGGCCCTCGGCAATTTCCCGGGCATGACCTTCGCGCCGCGTTTTTCGCCCGATGGCGACCGCGTGGTGATGAGCCTCACCCGGAGCGGGGACACGGACCTCTACGCCATGGATCTCGCCACCCGGCGGATGCGGCAGCTGACCTCCACGGCCGGCATTGAGACCGCGCCGAGTTTCGCGCCGGACGGCTCGGCGATCGTGTTCGAGAGCGACCGGGCCGGCAGTCAGCAGCTTTATGTAATGGACCCCGACGGCTCCAATCAGCGGCGCATCAGCTTCGGAGACGGCCGTTACGCGACGCCGGTCTGGTCTCCCAAGGGCGATTTGATCGCCTTCACGAAGATCGTGGGCGGGCGCTTCCATATCGGCGTGATGCGCCCTGACGGCTCCGATGAGCGGCTTCTCACCTCGAGCTTTTTGGATGAAGGGCCCACTTGGGCGCCCAACGGCCGGGTGTTGATGTTTTTCCGAGAGGGGCGCGGCTCGGCGGGCCGGCCGCAGCTCTACACCATCGACATTTTCGGCCGAAATTTGCAGCGGGTGAACACGCCGGCGGGGGCCTCGGACCCGGCCTGGTCGCCCCTGCTTGGGCCATGAGTTGCGCCATGAGGTGCGCCAAGAGTTCGGCCATGAGTTGGGCCATGAGTTCTGTTGAGAAGCGCCGTGTCGGGTTGAACCGACCGCCAGGGCTGCCGTAAGAGAGCGCCGCGCGGATCGAGAGTGCGGCCCCGCCGCTCAACGGCGGCGACGGAGAGAGCAAGAGCAGGGCGTGGGCGCCGGGGATTCACAGCTCCGGTCGGCCGACGGCGGAACGAGAACCGTTTGATTGAGGGCTGTCGCAATGGGCAGGAACGCAACCGCAGAATGTTTGGTTGACGGGAGAAGCACGCCGATGAAATTCGCCACCGAGCGTTGTCGCGATTTGAGCCGGTTTGCGCTCCGCGGGGCGGCGCTCTCCGCCGCGCTTATCCTGGCCGGCTGCGCCACCACGGGCGAGGAAGTGACCAGCGACGCCGCCGCGCGGGAGGCCGCAGCGGCCGCCGCTGCGCGGGCGGCGAACCAGTCCAGCGTCGAGTATTTCCAGGTGGCCGTCGGCGACCGGATCTTTTTCGCGACCGACCGCAGCGATCTGACGCCTGAGGCCCAGGCGGTGCTTCGCCGCCAGGCGGAATGGCTGCGGCAGAACCCGCAGGTTCAGGTGCGTATCGAGGGCCACGCCGATGAACGCGGCACGCGCGAATACAACCTGGCGTTGGGCGCGCGACGGGCCGAGGCCGTGACGAACTTCCTCAGCGGTGAAGGCGTTGAGCGACGGCGCTTGCAGCCCGTGTCCTTTGGCAAAGAGCGCCCGGTGGAGACCTGCTCCCAGGACGCCTGTTGGGCGAAGAACCGCCGATCGGTCACGGCGCCGCTCTGAACTGCGCCTCAACGGCCACAGTGTTTCGGCCCAGTGGACACGATGGCGCCATCGGTCGCAGTTTGGCCAGAAAACTGCGATCCCCCGTCGGTGATGTACGGGCGGTGGGCGCGAAACAGAGGTGACGGCTGACATGACGGCGAAAGAGAGCTTTGGATCCACAAGGCGGCTCGGTGGCTGGGCGTCTCGCGCCGGCGTGGCGTTTATGGTGACGGGCGCGGTCCTCTGGGGCGCGCAGGCCCATGCCCGCGAGTGGGTCAATCCGGATGTGTTCGCGCTCCGCGAGGAGGTCGAGCGTTTGTCCAATGAGGTGGCGGCGATCCGCACGGGCGCGCCGACGCCACGGGGCGGCGAAGCCACGCGGGACGGGAGCGCTCCGGCGCTCAGCGGCGATGTGTATGTGCGGCTCGAGCGGCTTGATCAGGCGGTGCGGAGCCTCACCGGCGCCGTGGAGCAACTCGATCGGTTCTCTCGGCAATCTGCGCAACGTCAGGACGCCAAGTTGCAGGAGCTTGAGTTCCGCTTGACCCAGCTTGAGGGTGGAACGCCGGCGGCCCCGAGCGGAGAGGCGTCTTTCGGCGGCGGC
>JBCCTM010000155.1:0-7857 GCA_039198535.1 Pseudomonadota bacterium | reverse complement strand
CGACGAGCGTGCCTTGGAAATCCTTGGGATGCAGGAACAGCACGGGCTTGCCATGGGCGCCGATCTTCGGTTCGCCATCGCCGAGCACGCGCGCGCCCTTCGCCTTGAGCGTGTCCCGAGCGACGATGATGTCGTCGACCTCATAGCAGATATGATGGATGCCGCCGGACGGGTTCTTATCCAGGAACCCTTGGATCGGGCTGTTCTCGCCCAGAGGATAGAGCAGTTCGATCTTGGTGTTGGGCAGCTCAATGAACACCACCGTGACCCCGTGATCGGGCTCATCCTGCGGCGGGCCGACCTTTGCGCCGAGCACATCGCGATACTGCGCGACGCCCGCCTCAAGGTCCGGCACCGCAATGGCCACATGATTGAGCACACCGATCATCAGCTCTCTCCAGCTCCCATTCCTTAGACGCGCCCATCGGGCGGCTTCCGGTTTCTCAGAGCATATTCCACGCCGGAGGCCAACGGCGCCGCGGGCGAGACTTCGATGCATGCGAGGCTCCGCCGAGCTCACTGGCGTTGACCGAGCGACGGGTGCGCGTGCTAGGGCGGGGCGAGGGCGCTCGCGGGTGCGCCCGCCGGTGCGTCGGTCGACACTGGACGGCCGCGACGACCCGGATCAGTTTTCCTCCACCGCCAGCACGCCTGGCACCCCCTTGAGCGCGCTGCGGAGGGCGGGCGTACAGGCGTACCACCCCGGCAGCCGCATCTCCGCCTCGAAGGGGTGCGCTTCCAGCGGCGCCATCAGTTTCACGCCGCCCCGCCCCCTTGGCGCGGGCCCAGGGTCGCCGCCCGACGCCGACCCGTCTGGCGTCGCGCCGCCCGCCTGCTCCAAGCAACTCCGGACCGCGCTCGGGTCCGCGTCCCGACTCAAGATCACGCGAAATCCGCTGGCCCCCGCGCTCGCCACCGCGGCGTCCACGGGCTGTACGCCTTCGATGCGCAGTTTGAGCTGGTCGCCATCCCGCTCGGCGTCCACCGCCAACACCACCATCGCGCCGGGCTCGAGCAGGTCCCGCGACTGGTGCAGCGTCTCCGAGAACACCACCGCCTCATAGGCGCCGCTCGGATCGGAGAGCTGCACGAAGGCGAAGGACGTGCCCTTCTGGCTCTTGCGCTCCTGGCGTGAGGAGACCACCGCCGCAAGGCGACCACCGGAATAGCCCCGCGCCGCCATCTCCCCATAGGTGAGGATCCGCTTACGCCGCAGCGCGTCGGCGTAATCGTCGAGCGGGTGCCCGGAGATGTAGAAGCCGACCGCCGCCGCTTCTTCGCTCAATCGGTCGCTCTGCAGCCAATCCCGCGTCGCCGCCAATTTCGGAGGCGGCGTCTCCACGCCGGCCCCTTCGAACAGGGAGACCTGGGCGGAGCTCTGCTCTTCCCGCGCCATGGCCGAATAGGCGATCAACGTCTCCAGGCTCTCAAAGACCCGGCGGCGATTGGGCTCCAAACTGTCGAACGCCCCGGCGCGCGCCACGTTTTCGAGCGCGCGCTTGCCGACCAACTTTAAATCCACGCGGCGCGCCAGATCGAACAGGTCTTGGAACGGCCCGTTCAGGCGGCGCTCCTCCACCAGTTGGCGCATGGCCTCCCGCCCCACATTCTTCAGCGCGCCGAGCGCATACCGGATCGCCAGGGGGCGCTTTACGGCCGCCCCGCCCGGACCCTTATCCTCGCCCGCGTCATCATCGTCTTCATCAGGCTGCGCGGGCTGAGAGACGGGTTCGACGGCGAACGCCTCTTCGGATCTGTTCACGTCCGGCGGGGCCAACTCGACACCCAGGCGCTTCAATTCCTGGCGATAAACCGCAAGTTTTTCCGTCAAATGCATATCCAAATTCATGACCGCGGCCATGAACTGCACCGGGTAATTCGCCTTCAACCACGCCGTTTGGTACGACACATAAGCGTAAGCCGCGGCGTGGGATTTATTGAAGCCGTAATTGGCGAACTTCTCTAGCAGATCCCAAACTTCGCGGGCCTTCCCTTTACCGACGCCATTCTTCGCAGCCCCGTCCAGAAACTTCGGACGCTCCGCATCCATGGCGGCTTTGATTTTCTTACCCATGGCGCGGCGAAGCAGATCGGCTCCGCTGAGCGTATAGCCGGCCATCACCTGGGCGATCTGCATCACCTGTTCCTGATAGACGATGATCCCTTGCGTCTCTTTGAGGATCGGCTCCAGCATTGGGTGCAGGTAGTCGGCCTCCTCGCGACCGTTCTTCACATTGCAGTACTTCGGTATGTTCTCCATCGGGCCCGGGCGATAGAGCGCCACCAGCGCGATTATGTCCTCGATGCATGTGGGCTGCAGCTGGCGCAGCGCGTCCCGCATGCCGGTGCTCTCCACCTGGAACACCGCAACCGTGTCCGCCCGACTGTAGAGCGCGTAAGAGGCCTCATCATCGAGGGGGATCGCCTCGATATCGACCTTGCCCCCGCCGCTGGCTTCAATGATCTCCAAGGCGTTCTGGATCACCGTCAGCGTTTTCAGACCCAGGAAGTCGAACTTCACCAGACCCGCTGGCTCGACCCATTTCATGTTGAACTGGGTCACCGGCATATCGGAGCGCGGATCGCGATAGAGCGGCACCAGCTGCTCCAACGGCCGGTCGCCAATCACCACGCCGGCCGCGTGTGTCGAGGCGTGGCGATAAAGCCCTTCAATCTTCAGGCTGGTGTCGAGGAGCTGCCCCACCACATATTCGCGCCGCGCCTCCTGCAAGCGGGGTTCGCCGGCGATGGCTTGCTCCAGCGTCACCGGCTGAGCTGGGTTGTTGGGCACGAGCTTGCAGAGCCGATCCACCTGGCCGAACGACATCTGCAGCACGCGGCCCACATCGCGCAGCGCCGCCCTCGCCTGCAATTTTCCAAAGGTGATGATCTGCGCGACGCGATCGCGTCCATAGCGCTCCTGGACGTATTTGATCACCTCCTCCCGCCGGTCCTGGCAGAAATCGATGTCGAAATCCGGCATGGACACGCGATCCGGGTTCAAAAAACGCTCAAACAGCAGCGCGTAACGCAGCGGATCAAGGTTGGTGATGGTGAGCGCGTAGGCCACTAGAGAGCCCGCGCCCGATCCGCGGCCGGGCCCGACGGGGATGTCCTGCTGCTTGGCCCATTGGATGAAGTCCGCCACGATCAGAAAGTAGCCGGGGAAGCCCATCCGTTCGATCACGCCCAGCTCGTAGTCGAGCCGCTCCTGATAGTCAGCGCGGGGCGCGGCCATTTCGGGCCCCAGCGTCTCAAGCCGTCGATCGAGCCCTTCGCGGGCCTGACGGCGAAGCTCGGCCACCTCGTCATCGGCGAATTTCGGGAGGATCGGCGCATGCGTGGTCGGGCGCCAGGAGCACCGCCGCGCGATCTCCACCGTGGCCTCGCAGGCGTCCGGGAGATCCGCGAAGCGTTCCAGCATCGCGTCGACGGGCTTGAACCAATGCTCCGGCGTCAGCTTCCGGCGATCTTCCTCCGAGACATAGCGGCCATCGGCGATGCAGAGCATGGCGTCATGGGCCTCGAACATATCGGGCTCAGGGAAGAACACCTCGTTGACCGCCACCAACGGCAGGCCAGCGGCGTCCGCCAACTCGATGAAGGCGGCCTCCGTGCCGGCCTCGACCTCGGTCCGCCCGCCGGACCCGTCATCATCGGCGCCGTGCCGGTGGATCTCCACATAAAGCCGGTCCGGAAACGCCTGCGCCAGGCGCGCCAACAGGGCCTCAGCGGCGTCGCGCCGGCGCATCCGCAACAGCCGCCCAGCCGGACCGTCCGGTCCGCCGCTCAGGCAAATCAGCCCCTCAGACCGCGCCTCTAACGCCTCCCAACCGACGGACACGGCGCGCCCCGACAGGTCAGCCCCCTCCGGCGCGTCCAAATACGCCCGGGAGTTCAGATCCGCGAGGTTGCGGTATCCCGCCTCATTCTGCGCGTAGAGCACGATCGGCGCGGGCGGCAGGCCCTTCTCGCCGGGCCGCGCCGCGGGCCCATGATCCAAATTGATCTGCAGGCCGATCAGCGGTTGCAGGCCCGCCTCCGCCATGGTCTCGGAAAACTCGAGCGCGCCGAACAGGGCGCCGCTATCGGCCACGCCCACAGCCGGCGTCCCCGCCTCCCGCGCCAGCTTCGCCAGGCGCTTCACCGGGATCGCGCCTTCGAGGAGCGAATAGGCCGAGTGCACTCTCAAATGGATAAAGCGCGGCCCTTCAGCCGCCGCCGCCTGGACCGCATCCAGATTGGCCGCCTCCGACGTCATGGGTCGCCTCTTCGCCACCGCCCTCTCCCGGGCCGATGTTCCGCGTTTGTACTAGGGTTAGATGGAATGCAAGCGGGAACGCTTGATCACCGTTCGACCACGCGGCCACGGCGCATCTCGACCACACGGTCCATGCGCTCGGCGAGTTCGAGATTGTGGGTCGCAATCAACGCCGCCAGCCCCTCGGTGCGCGCCAGCTCGACCAATTGTTCAAACACGACCTCCGAGGTCTCCGGGTCGAGATTGCCCGTCGGCTCATCCGCCAGCAGCACCCGGGGCGCGTTGGCCACGGCGCGGGCGATGGCGACGCGTTGCTGCTCCCCGCCGGAGAGCTGGCCTGGCCGATGGCCCGCCCGCCCCTCAAGGCCCAATTTTCGCAACAGCCCATTGGCGACGCCCCGCGCCGGCATGCGTCGAACGCCGGCCACCAGCTGCGGGATGACAATGTTCTCCTCCGCGGAGAATTCCGGCAGCAAGTGATGGAATTGGTAGACGAAGCCGACCTCCGTCCGCCGCAGCATGGTCCGCGCGTGGGCGTCCAGCTTGCCCGCGTCGCGCCCGCCGATGATCACCGCGCCCTCATTGGGCCGATCAAGCAGCCCGCACATATGCAGCAGCGTCGACTTGCCCGAGCCGGAAGGGCCGATCAGGGCCACCACCTCGCCCGGGTAGAGCGCCATCTCGACGCCGCGGAGCACATGCAGAGAGCCGCCCGCCTGCGCGAACCGTTTGGTGACGCCCAGCAGCTCCAACGCCGGCTCGTCGCCATGCAGATCATCCGGCTCAGGCGCGTTGCGGACCAGGGCGCGGGCCATCAGAGCGTCCTCCATATGCGGCGCGCCCTATTCATAACGCAGCGCCTCGACCGGTTCGATCTGCGTCGCCCGCCACGCCGGGTAGAGGGTCGCCAGGAAGGAGAGACCGAGCGTGATCGCCATGGTGAAGCCCACATCGCCCCAATCGAGCCGGGAGGGCAGGCTGGAGAACAGATAGACCTCCGAGGGGAACAGCTGCGCGCCCGTGTTGGCCTCGATAAACTCTTTGATGTCGTTCACATTCAGCGCGACCACCACGCCGAGGCCGACGCCGATCACCGTGCCGATCACGCCGATGGCCGCGCCGCACATGAAGAACACACGCATCACGCCGCCGCGGCTGACGCCCATGGTGCGGAGGATGGCGATGTCCGCCCCCTTCTCCTTCACCAGCATGATCAAGCCGGAGACGATGATCAGGGATGCGATCAGGATCAGCATCGAGAGGATCAGGAACATCACGCTTTGCTCGGTCTGCAGCGCGCCGAGCAGAGTGCTGTTGGAGGACTTCCAGGTTTGGATCCGCACGGGCTGCTCCGCCGCCTCGATCACATCCACCTCATAGCCGTCCAACTCCTCGGGCGAGACGACCTTTACTTCGATGAAATCCGCCGCGCCCTGGCGGCCGAAGAAGCTCTGCGCCTTGTCGATGGGCATAAAGACAAGCGCGTCGTCATAGATGCTCATGCCCAGCTTGAAGACGTAGAGAATGTCGAAGGTGCGCCGCTTGGGCGTCACGCCGAAGGGCGTCACGGAGCCCGTGGGCGAGAGAATGTGGATGGTGTCGCCCACGGTCACGCCGAGCTTCTGCGCAAGGCCCGCCGCGATGGCGATCCCGTCGCCCTCGCCGTAGAGCCCTAAGCCGCCGACGCCCGCCTCCGGGGTCACGGACACCTGCTCAAGCGACATGAGATCCGCTTTGGCGAGACCGCGCACCAACACGCCGGAGCCGCCCCGGGCGCTGGTGGCGAAAGCCTGCGCCTCGATCATCGGCGCGGCCCGCGTGACGCCAGGCACGGCGCGGATCGCCTGGGCGGTGTCGTCCGGTTGCTCGAAGCTCCGCTCTTCGGGGAATACGATCAAATGACCGTTCACACCGACCATTTTGTCAATCAGCTCGGCGCGGAAGCCGTTCATGACCGACATCACCACAATCAGCACCGCCACCGCGAGGGTGATCCCAATCAGGGACAGCATGGCGATGACGGAGATAAAGCCCTCTTTCCGGCGGGCGCGCAGATAGCGCCCAGCGAGCATCCGCTCGAAGCTTCCAAAGGCGGACGAGCCGCGCCCTCGGCTGGCGGCGGCCGCTTCAGCGGCGGCGTTCGGATCCATGACGGCGGGCGCGTTGCGTTTTTTTCGTCGCGCACGACCCCCGCCGTCGCCATCGGCCCCGTCGCCGCCTTGATCTCCGTCGCGGGCCAGGGGCGTATCGACGTCGTCTCCGCGCCGCGCTCGACGCGTCCGCAGGCCACGCCGCGCCTCGCGGGCGGGAGGCGCTTCAGTCTCTCTGGCGTCGAAATCGCCGGCGTCAAAATTACCCGGGTCAAAATCACCCGGGTCAAAATCCCGGTGATCCGCCTCTTGAGAGCGCCGAAGACGCGCGCTGGAGGCGAGGCCCGCGCCGATCTCTTCTTGAAAGGCCGGCTCAGCCTCACGGACATCATCCATGTCATCGGAGACCGCGCCGCGGCCCATATAGCCCGCCACATCCGCATCCGCGACCTGGTCCTGGGGATCCGGTCCGCCGCGCAGAGGGCCCGCGCCCGCCCGTCTGTCGCGTCGGGGCCGCGGCTCGGCTTCTCGCTCCGGATCAAAATCAGCGTCCCGCCGGGGCTCCGGGGCCGCAAAAGGGTCGATCCGCCCCGCCGGCGCGCGGGGCGCGGGGGCCGCCTCCCGATGGGCGCGCAGGCTGTCCATGTCGTCGTCAAAACCGTAACCCGAACGGCGGCCGCGGCCATCCCGACGATCCGGGGCCCGCGACTCGGGAGCCGGCGGAGCGTCGTAGGCGTCCGCTGGGCCAAACGCCGTCTGATCGCCGCCCGCAGGGGGCGCGTCATCGTAATCCGCATACGGATCGCGGACCGCCTCCGCCCCTGACCCGGAGCCAAGATCATCCATCAGGCCGCCGACGCGATCGATCGCGCGGTCCAATGAGCCCGATCGCGCGCTTCCGCCGCTCTGTCTTGCGCCTGCCCCAGCGCCGCCCCTCCGCGCGGGGGAGTGCGCCTGCGGATCCGGGTCAGCCGGCGTTGAGGGCGGCGGCGCTTGCCGTCGGGCGGCGCGCAAACTGTCTTCAGACGCGGCGCGTCGAGCCGGCCCCCGGCCTACGCCACGGGAGAGCCCATCCCTCAGGCGCGCCAGCTGCGCGGTGGTGCGATCTTCGGCCCGCGCCTGCTCCGCCGCCCGTCGACGCGCGTCGCCATCGTCGCCACGGCCCCAACCGCCTCGCATATCGTCATGCAGATCGTCGCGATCATCGCCGCCGTCGTCGATGGGCTCGGTCAAAGAGCGTCTCCTTCTCCCACCGCAACAACGCGGACGCGGCGATGTGCGCGGTTAGCCGGCCGCGAACGCCTCCGCCAAGCGCGCCGGCGCGGCGTCGGGCGACAATTCCTCCACCGCGCCTGTGCGCCGGTTCACGATCTCGACCACGCCGTTTTTTAACCCGCGCGGTCCGACCGTGACGCGCCAAGGGCAGCCCACCAAATCCATGGTGGCGAACTTTCCGCCGGCGCGCTCGTCGCGAACATAATATAGCGGCTCTAGCCCCAACAGGGT
>JBCCTM010000154.1:0-7873 GCA_039198535.1 Pseudomonadota bacterium | reverse complement strand
GCCGCAGGCCAGCCAACCGCTCCGCAGCTCGATGTGGTGATCGGCGATCGCCGCGGCCTTGGCTCGGTCGCACCGGATCACAATGGTCATCTCGCCGCTCAACGCGCGCAGCGCCTGAAACATCCGTTGCGACGCCGCGTCGTCGAGATAGAGATGCGGCTGATCGAGAAGGAGGAGCCCGGGCTTCTGAGCGGCGGCGCGGGCCAGGCACAGCAGGCGCAGATGGGTTTGCGCCAGGTTCTCGCTCGCGCCCTGATGCACAACCGTGTCAACGCCCGCGGGCAGCGCGCCCACCACGGCGTCTAGGCCGAACATCTCCAGAGCCGCCAGCGCGTCGGCGCTATCCACCGCGGCGCCGAACAACGTCAAATTCTCCATGATTGTGCCGCGGAACATCCGGCTTTCCGGGGTCACCCACACCACGCGGCCCTGCATGCGCCGCGCGCGCTCGGCGGGGACCCCATCGATCAGGCACTCGCCTTCATCCGGCGCGCGCAGGCCGGCCAGGGTCTCAAACAGCGCCGTCGCATCCCCTTGAGACGGGGCGGACAGCAAGGCGAGGGCCCCCGCTGGCAGGCGAAGTTGGCCTTCATCGACGATCACCCCGGCGTCAGAGCCGTCGGCCCCGTCCGCGCCCGGCTCGCGCAACACAAGACCATTGGCCTCCACGCTGGCGGCCCCGGCGGTCTGGGTCCCGGCGCGCATGCGGACGGCCATGGCTTCGCTCCGCGGCGCGTCAAAGAGCGACCGCGCCACATCGGCGGCGATCAGGGCTCTGTGGCGTTCAGCCACCGCGCCCACGCTGCGCACCAGCGGTTGGATCGCCCGGCTGGAGAGCAACGCGCAGGCCGCGAGACCGCCCGGCGTCAGATCGAAATAGATCACATACAGCACGCCGATTGTGATCATGGAGACGACGCCGAGGGCGCTGAAAAAGCTCACGGCGATCTGCAGATCGTTCGAGGCGACGGCGCTGTCTTTGAAGACCTTGGCGGAGCCTCCGGCCAAGCGTTCAAAGCGGCGCAGCATGGAGGGTTCGGCGCCAAGACCGCGCACCGTGTTCGCGCCGGAGAAAAACTCCACGAGGAAATCCGCGCGACGCCGCGCCCCGCCCTCGCGCTGCGCCGCCAAGCTGCGGTTCCGCTTCAGCAGGACGTAGGCCGCCGCCATGGCCAACAGGATCACCCCGATCGGCACCAGCACCAGCGAGCCCCCGATCAAAAAGATCGCCAGCAGGAAGACGCAGGAGAAGGGCAGATCGATCAGGTCGCGCCGATGATCGCCGCTGACATAGGCGGTGATGGCGTCGAGCGCGCGGAACTTTTCCATGGCGATCGCCGGGGAGCTTCCGCGCCCGCGTCGGCCAAGGGGCTGGGTCAGTTGCCGCTCCACGGCGTCGACGGTGATCCGGTGGCCCAGCCGCTGCGCTTCCAGCGCGAGCGTGTAGCTCTGGGCCAGACGCAACGCGAATTCGGCCAGGGCCACGAGAACCAAGCCAAGCCCGAGAAACCAAAGGGTCTCAAGTGCTTGGGCGGAGCCAATTTTGTCGTAGATCTGCAGCACGGCCAGCGGCATCGCCAAGCCGAGAAGATTGAGCGCCAGCGCCGCGGCGGCGACGAGTGGATCAAACCGGTCGCCCGCTTCCCTGAGCGGCCCCATATCGGCGATGCGCTTCAGCGGCTTTCCCGGGTCGCCATGGCCCGATGACGGGTCTAGGCGCCCAAGCGCGGAAGAAGGCTGAGATCGGGCTGTCGCTGCGGTCGCCGCCATGTCTCGCCGCTTCCAAGCTTGCCCATCGCGCTTAGGCGGCGCCCGGGCCGCGATGGGCGGTCCAATAACGCGCCGCCACCCCGTCGCGGAGTGGTTTCAATCGACCTTGTTTTTAACGGTAAAATGGTTTCGCGCGCCTAAACAGGGCCGGCCTGGCGCGCGGCGCGCGGGCCTTTTCGCTTGCGCCGGCGGGCGGGCTCCCTAGGCTCTCGGCCAAACCTCGGCGGGGTATCCAGACCGGGCCGAAACAGGGGAGGGGGCGATGACGTCCGACCGTATTCCGCGTTCGGCGGAGGACGATTACACCGAGGCCGCGGCGGCGCGGCGGCGCGACTTCATTCAAGAGCGCACGGGCGCAGAGCTGCGGCACACCGGTCAGTACTCGGCCGAGCCCGCCGTCTTCGCCGGCAATATCGAGAATTTCACCGGGATCGTACAGATGCCCGTGGGCTTCGCCGGCCCGCTGCTCGTGAACGGCGAGCACGCCCAAGGCGAATTCTACGTCCCTTTCGCCACCACGGAAGGCACCCTCGTCGCCAGCTACGACCGGG
The DNA here is from genome assembly GCA_039198535.1 of Pseudomonadota bacterium. Classification (GTDB taxonomy): domain Bacteria; phylum Pseudomonadota; class Alphaproteobacteria; order Rhodobacterales; family Rhodobacteraceae; genus JALEGB01. The sequence continues at coordinate 5,552 of JBCCTM010000154.1, read as the reverse complement.
GCATGAGCGTCACCCGCGCGGCCGGCGGCGTCACGGTGACGGTGGTGGACGACGCCATGCAGCGCGCGCCGGTGTTCGTGTTCAACAACGCCCGCGAAGCGAGAGACTTCAGCCGCTGGCTCAAGGATTTCTTTGGGCAAATCAAACAAGCGGCCGAGGCGACGACCTCCAGCGGCAAGCTGCGGGACATCCAGCAATTCGCCGCCAGCAAGATGGTCTATCTGCGCTTCAACTACACCACCGGCGACGCGGCGGGTCAGAACATGTCCGGCAAGGCGACGGACGCCGCCTGCAAATGGATCTTGGATCGCTATGACGGCCCGATCGAGCGCTTTGTGCTCTCGGGCTCCATGGACACGGACAAGAAGTACAGCCAGATCAACACGCTTCACACGCGCGGCAAGCGTGTGATCGCGGAGGTGACGCTGCCGCGGGCGTTGCTGCAAGAGCGGATGCGGACCACGCCCGAGGCGATGTTCGCCGCTCGGCTCACCTCCCAGCTTGGCGGTCTGATGGCGGGGACCACGCTCAACGGCATTCACCCGGCCAATGGCGTGGCGGCGATGTTTATCGCCACGGGTCAGGATGAAGCGAACACGGCGGAATCAGGCGCGGGGCTGATCTACGCGGAAGTCACGCCGGATGGAGACTATTACTTCTCGCTCACCATCCCCTCGCTGATCGTCGCCACCCATGGCGGCGGCACGGCGCTGCCCACGCAGCGGGAGTGCTTGGGGGCGTTGGGCTGCGTCGGATCCGGCAAAGTGCGCAAATTCGCGGAGATCGTCGGCGCGGCGCTTCTTTGCGGCGAGCTCTCCCTGAGCGCGGCCATCGTCGCGGATGAGTGGGTGGAGAGCCACGACGCCTATGGGCGAAACCGATGACCCGCGGGCGAAAGGCGAGGCCAAAGGACGGGCCAAAGAACGGGCCAAGGGACGCGCCAAGGGACGCGCCAAGGGACGCGCGATGGGAGAGCCGCGATGACCGCATCTGATCCGACGGCGACAGGCCTCGATTTCGAGTTCAACACCGTGCCGGCGATCGTGTTCCGCCGGGGCGCCGCGGCGGATCTCGGTCCGCTCCTCGCGCCCCGTTTCGACGCGCGCCGGGCGTTGATCGTCACGGACAAAGGCGTCCGCGGCGCTGGTTTGCTGGAGCCTGGCGTCGCGTCGCTTCGGCAAGCGGGCTTTGAGGTGTCGATTTTTGACGAGGTGACGGCGGACCCGCCGGAGGCTGTCGTGCATGGGGCCGCGGCGGCGGCGCGGGAGGGCGGTGATCTCGTGATCGGCTTCGGCGGCGGCTCGGCCATGGACGCGGCCAAGCTCGCCGCGACGCTGGCCGATGGCGGGCAACCGTTGGAGGAGATGTACGGCGTCGGCCTCGTCACAGTCGGACGCCGCCCTCTCGTCCAGATCCCGACCACGGCGGGCACGGGCTCCGAAGTGACGCCGATCGCCATCGTCACCCGGGGCGAAGATTTGAAGATGGGCGTGGTCTCCCCCAGCCTCTATGCCGATCTGGCGGTGCTCGACCCGGAGACGACGCTCGGCCTGCCGCCGGCGGTCACCGCGGCCACGGGCGTTGATGCGATGGTGCATGCGATCGAGTCTTTCACCAGTCGGATTAAGAAGAACCCGGTCTCGGACGCGCTCGCGTTGCGGGGTCTCCGCCTGCTCCATGGGGCGGTGCCCCGGGCCTGCGCGGATGGCGCGAACATCGCGGCGCGGGAGCAGGCGCTGCTGGGCTCGATGCTGGCGGGCCAAGCCTTCGCCAACGCGCCAGTCGGCGCCGTGCACGCCCTGGCCTACCCGCTCGGCGGCCTTTTCCACCTGCCCCACGGGCTCAGCAACGCGCTGGTGTTGCCCCATGTGCTGCGCTTCAACATGCCCGCCGCCGAGACGCTTTATGCGGAGATCGGCGCGGCGCTCGGCGCGCCCGGCGGCGCGGAGGGCTTCGTCGCGGAGATGGAGCGCCTCTGCGAGGAGGTTGGCGTGCGCCAAAGGCTTCGGGATCATCAGATCTCGCATAACGACCTGCCGCGCATGGCCGAGGACGCCATGAAACAAACCCGCTTGCTCGTGAACAACCCGCGGGAAGTGACCTACGACGACGCGCTCCGCCTCTATGAAGAGGCTCTGTAGATCAACAGCCTAACAAGAGCGCCTAAGCGCCTGTGGGAGGGAAGAGATGACCGAGATCACCGAGATGCGCGTCGGACGCGCCGATATGACCGCGACGGAGGTCAGCCGCCGCCCCGCGCCGGCCTTGGAGGAAGGGCAAGTGCTCGTCGCCGTTGAGCGGTTCTCGCTGACCGCCAACAATGTGAGCTACGCGCTGACAGGCGACATGCTCGGCTATTGGGGCTTCTTTCCCGCGCCGGAAGGCTGGGGCCATGTGCCGGTTTGGGGCTTCGGCGAAGTGGTGGCGTCGCGCTGCCCTGACGTCCCGGTGGGCGACCGGCTGTTCGGCTATTTCACCACCGCCAGCCATGTGGTTCTGCAGCCGAAGGACGTGACCGCCGGCGCGCTGACCGACGCCGCGCCCCACCGCGCGCAGTTCTCGCCGTTCTACAACGGCTATCGCCGGGTTGGTGGCGATCCGCCGGCGCTGACAGGGCTGGAGGATGAGCGCTGCATCTACCACCCGCTGTTCATGACCGCCTTTTTGATCGCCGACCATATCGAGGCCAGCGACCGCTGGGGCGCGACCCAGGCGGTGATCGGATCCGCGTCGTCGAAAACCGCCCTGGGCCTGGCAAAACTGCTGGCCCGCGGCGCAACACCCATGAAGATCATCGGCGTCACCAGCCCCGGCAACCGCGCCTTCACGGAAGGTCTCGGCTGTTACGATCAGGTGATCGACTATGGCGCGGTGGGGCAGACGCCCGTCGCGCCGACGGTGTATGTGGACATGTCAGGCAACCGCGCGCTGACGACGCAGCTTCATCACCATCTCGGCGCGGAGATGAAGCAAAGCATCGGCGTCGGCGCGACCCATTGGCGGGGCGGCGGCCCGCCGGAGGCGACGGATGATCTGCCCGGGGCGAAGCCTGGCTTCTTCTTCGCCCCCACGCAAGCGGAGCAGCGGGCGGCGGAATGGGGCGCGGACACTCTGATGAGCCGCGCCTATGACGCCTTGATCTCGCTCACCACTGAGACCAAGGGCCAGATCGAAATCAGCCATCTGAGCGGCGCGGACGCCGTGAGCCGCGCATGGGGCGACCTCCTGGAGAACCGCGTGGCGCCGTCCCAGGCCCTGATGGCCAAAGTATAGCAAGGTCGGACCGCGAGAGCTGCGCCAGTAGTTTACCTACTTTCGAATGCAGACGCGTTTTAATCAAAATGGAGGCAAATCGCCGACAGCGCCACTGCGATTGTTAACTCCGGACCTGTTACGAAACGACTGGGTCTTGGAGGTGGAGCAGATGTTTAAAACATTACAGTCGCGAGTTTCGGCATTAATTACAATCGTTAGCACTGCATTATTGCTGGTATTCACCGCTTTTTCAGTTTACTTGGCGGCAGATCGCGAAGTTGTTATCGCTAAGGCGCGCCAGGCTTCGAGCCTGGCGACTGCGGCTCAAGCGCTTGCGGCGGAGTTCGACGGCGTCCAGGTGACGTACGCGAGCGATGGCGCACCCGAACGAATCGAATGGACCGCGCCGCCCGATGTTTCAAACCACGCCCTGATTGACCGCATTGGGGCCATGACCGGCGAGACGGCGACCGTCTTCGTTTTTGATCAGGAGAGCCGGGATTTCTGGCGCCGCAGCACCAACATCGTGAAACCAGACGGAACGCGCGCTGTTGGCACCCCTCTCGGCGTCAATGGCGCAGTGTACCCGTTCATGATGCGCGGCGAGACCTTCGCCGGCGAGGCCAATATTCTTGGGCAGGATTATTACACGATCTACGAACCGATCAGAGATCAAAGCGGTGCGGTCGATGGCATTCTTTATGTTGGCGTCTCAAAAGCCGCGATTAGCGAGACGATCTTTGACAATACTTTGTCATTAAGCGGCCTCGCATTGTCTCTCATCCCTGTCCTAAGCATTGTCGCGTACGTTGCCGCGAGCCGCTCATTGCGAGATCTTTCCAATGTTCAAGGAGCTCTTGACCGACTTGTTCGTGGGGAACCTGTTGGCGCGATCCCAGGAGTCCATCGGGACGATGCGATCGGCGATCTTGCGAGAGCGGTCGAGAGCTTTCGCGCCGACCGGGCGCAGCTTGCTGAGGCGGAAGCCACTCAAGAACAGATCCGAAACGAGGCCGCGGCCGAGCGCGAAGAAATGTTGTCGCGAGTCCAAGAGAGCTTTGGCGAAGCCGCCAATGCGGCGGCCGCGGGCGATTTCGCAACACGCGTGACCACCGAATTTGATGAGACGTCGCTGCGCGAGCTCGCCAACACGTACAACACCAGCCTGCGCGCGGTTGAGCTTAGCTTAGCGGAGACCAACCGCGCGCTGGGGCTGTTGGCGAGTGGCGATTTGAATGCGCAAATTGCTGGTGATTTCGAAGGGTCTTTCCAAGAGCTGCAGAACAATCTCAACGGGTCGGTCCGTTTCTTGGCGAACGTGGTCGGACAAATCTCGACAACCGCCACATCGCTCCAGCACAGCGCTGGCGGCATCATGACGGGCGCCGAGGATTTAGCGTCCCGCGCCGAGCAGCAAGCGTCCGCCTTGCAGCAGACAGCCGCGACGATGGAGGAGATGTCAGCCTCGGTGAAGTCCAACGCGTCGACCGCTGAGAGCGCGCGTAACCTGGCTTCTGAGGCGACCGAACGTGCGGCGTCTGGCGCAAAGATCGTCAACAGCGCCGTGTCGGCCATGGGTGAAATTGAAAAGAGCGCCACGCAAATCGCCGATATCATCAGCGTCATCGATGGCATCGCCTTCCAAACCAACCTCCTCGCGCTCAACGCCGCGGTCGAAGCCGCTCGGGCGGGGGATGCGGGCAAGGGCTTCGCCGTTGTCGCTTCAGAGGTGCGAGCGCTCGCGCAGCGCTCCTCAGAGGCGTCAAGCGACATCCGGCAGTTGATCCAGAAAAGCGCCGCGCAGGTCACCCAGGGCGTTCAGCTTGTGACGGACACAGGCGCGTCTCTGGATGGCCTCGCCAGCTCCATCGCAAAAGTGGACGACGCAATCCAGAATATCGCGGCGGCGAGCGTGGAGCAGGCTTCCGGCGTCGAGCAAATCTCCGACGCGGTCAGCCACATGGACCAGATGACGCAGAAAAACGCTTCGCTCGCAGAGCAATCCGCGTGCGAGGCGCGGACGTTGAACGGCGAGACGCGGAAACTCCAGGACTTGCTTGCGTTCTTCAAGGGGGGCGACGGCGCGCACCGTACCGACGGGGCAGGAACGGTCTCAAGATCCGCAGGGATGGAACAAGAGGTCCCCGAAGCCATGCTCAGCAACCCGCGGGAATCGCATCGACCGCGGGCGGTCGGCGAGTTCCTGGACTTCTAAGGCGGACCGCCGCGGGCCTTTAGCCTTCGAGCGCTGAGAAGTCTGCGATCTTGTCGAGGGTGACGCGGATCCGGTTGAGCAG
>JBCCTM010000153.1:0-7891 GCA_039198535.1 Pseudomonadota bacterium | reverse complement strand
GCGGCTTGGCGGAGACCATGGCGCTGCCGGTGCCGGTCGTGCCGCTGGAGCTGCCCTCCTATCAGCGCAAAGAGAATTTCGGCGCCTCTGAGACCTTCTATCACCTGGCCCGGGCGTTGGCGCAGGAGGTGGAGCGCACGCCGGAGCCGAGCTGCAACATCCTCGGCCCAACCGCGCTCGGCTTCCGCCACCGCGACGATGTGGAGGAGATCTCGCGACTGCTGACGGAGCTGGGCGTGTCTGTGAATGTCGTCGCGCCCCTGGGCGCGCGGCCCTCTGATCTGGCGCGCCTCGGCGCCGCCCATTTCAACGTCATGCTCTACCCGGAGACGGCGGACACCGCCTGCCGCTGGCTTGAGCGGACCTTCAAGCAACCCTACACCAAGACCATCCCCATTGGCGCCCGGGCCACGCGCGCCTTCTTGGAGGAGGTGGCGACGCTGGCGGGCCTGCCCTCCGCCGAGACCGATGAGACCCGGCTGCGGCTGCCCTGGTGGTCGGCGTCGGTGGACAGCACCTACCTGACGGGCAAGCGGGTTTTCATCTTCGGCGACGCGACCCACGCCGTGGCGGCGGCGCATGTGGCGCGGGACGAGATCGGCTTCGAGGTGGTCGGGCTCGGTTGCTACAACCGCGAGTTCGCCCGCAATCTGCGCGCCGCGGCCAAGGAGTTCGGCGTCGAGCCGCTAATCACTGACGATTATCTGGCGGTGGAGGCGGCGATCCAAGCGGCGCAGCCGGAGTTGATCCTCGGCACGCAGATGGAGCGCCATATCGGCAAGCGCCTCGGCATCGGCTGCGCGGTGATCTCCGCGCCGGTGCATGTGCAGGACTTCCCCGCCCGCTACTCCCCGCAGATGGGGTGGGAGGGCGCCAATGTGCTGTTCGACACCTGGATCCACCCGCTGACCATGGGGCTGGAGGAGCACCTCCTGCACATGTTCCGGGAGGACCCGGAATTCCATGACGCCGCGGGGCCAAGCCATCACGGCCACGCCGCGGCCGCCGCCCCTCCGCCTGCTGCGGCGGAGCCTGCCGAGGCCGGCGTCGAGCCCCAAGCGGAAATCCGCCTGGTTTGGTCCTCGGACGCCGAACGCGAGCTCCGCAAGGTTCCGTTCTTCGTGCGGGGGAAGGCCCGCCGCAACACAGAGGCGTTCGCCAGCGAGCAGGGGCTCGCCGAGATCTCCGTCGACACATTGTACGAGGCGAAGGCGCATTATGCTCGATGACGGCGACATCCGCGGGCCTGGGCCCGGCGCCGCGCGGGAAGCCGCCGCGCAGTCTGAGGCGGCGCCCTATCGCGTGGCCCTGCTGACCCTGGACGCCCATGCCGCAGGCCCCGCCGCCCGCGCGGAGGAGACGCTGCGGGAAACCGCGCCCGGCCTCTCGATCGAAGTGCATGCGGCGGCCGGCTGGGCCGAGAACCCAGATGCGCTGGAGGCCGCGAAACTCGCCGTGGATGAGGCGGATCTCGTCATCGTCACGTTGCTGTTTCTGGACGAGCATCTGCAGGCGATCCTGCCGTCTCTGCGCGCCCGCCGCGACGCGTGCGACGCCATGGTGGGGCTCGTCTCCGCCGCCGAGATCGTTTCGCTCACCAAGCTCGGCAAGCTCGACATGAGCAAGCCGGCTTCGGGCCTGATGGGCCTTTTGAAGCGGTTGAAGGGCTCCAAGGGCAAGCTCGGCGACGAGAAATACGACGCGGCGTCCGGCCAGCGTCAGATGCGCATGCTGCGTCGCCTGCCGCGGATCCTGAAGTACATCCCCGGCAAGGCCCAGGATCTCCGCGCCTATTTCGTCACCATGCAGTATTGGCTGGCGGGCTCGGACGAGAACATCGCGCAGATGATCTTGGCGCTGGTCTCCAGCTATGGGCGCGGCGGCGCGTTTGGCGAGATGCGGGCTGCGGCGCCGGTGGAGTACCCGGAGGTGGGCCTCTATCACCCGGCGACGCCCGGGCGGATCAGCACGGATTTGGCCGATCTCCCCGCGCCGACCGGGGCCTGTGTGGGCACGGTCGGCTTGCTGCTCATGCGCTCCTACATCCTGGCCGGCGACAGCGCGCATTACGACGCCGCCATCGCCGCGCTCGAGGCGCAGGGGCTGCGCGTGATCCCGGCCTTCGCCGCCGGGCTGGACAGTCGGCCGGCCATCGACGCCTTCTTCCGCGCGCCTGCGGATGATGATGCGGGAGCGGGGGCGCGGCCGGCGCAGATCGACGCGCTCGTCTCCCTGACTGGTTTCAGCTTGGTGGGCGGCCCCGCCTACCATGACAGCGCCGCCGCGGCGGAGACGTTGGCGGAGCTCGACGTGCCTTTCGTGGCCGCCCATGCCCTTGAGTTTCAGACGCTGGAGCAATGGCGGGCCAGCGACCGGGGCCTCGGTCCGGTGGAGGCCACCATGATGGTGGCGCTGCCGGAGATCGACGGCGCGACCAACCCGATCGTGTTCGGCGGCCGCTCGGAGCAAACGGCGGCGCGGCCATTGCTCGCCCATGCGTCGGGCGGCGCGGAAGACGGGACGAGATCATCGCTGACCTCGGGTCACGCGCCCCGGCACGCCCCCAAACACGCGCCCAAACACGCCCCCAAACACGCCCCTATGGCGGCGGAGCCTGAGCGCGTCGCGCGGTTGGCCGGGCGGGTGCGTAAACTCGTAGCGCTGCGGCGCAAGGCCCGGGCGGACCGGCGCGTCGCCATCGTGCTCTACGGCTTCCCCCCGAAGGCCGGCGCGGTGGGCACGGCGGCGTATCTCGGCGTGTTTGAAAGCCTTTTCAACACCTTGCATGCGATGAAAGCCGAGGGTTACGCGGTGGAGCCGCCGGAAAGCGTCGAGGCGCTGAAAGCGGCGGTGTTCGGCGCGGAGGAGAGCCGTTGCGGCCAAGAGGCGGCGGTGGCGGCGCGGCTGCCCGCCGATGAGCTGGTGGCCCGCGATCCGCATCTCGATGAGATCGAAGCGGCGTGGGGGCCGGCCCCGGGGCGGCATCAGAGCGACGGGGCGGCGGTGTTCGTCCTCGGCGCGTTCTTCGGGGAAGTGTTCGTGGGCGTGCAGCCGAGCTTTGGCTATGAGGGCGACCCGATGCGCTTGCTCTTTGAAAAGAGCTTCGCGCCGACCCATGCGTTCAGCGCCTTCTACCGCTTCCTGCGCGAGGATTTCGCCGCGGATGCGATCCTGCATTTCGGCATGCACGGGGCTATGGAGTTCATGCCCGGCAAGCATGCGGGAATGAGCGGGGCCTGCTGGCCCGACCGGCTGATCGGCGACACGCCCAACATCTATCTCTACGCGGCCAACAACCCCTCCGAGGCCACCATCGCCAAGCGGAGGGCCGGCGCGGTGATGGTCAGTCATCTGACGCCTCCTCTGGCCAAGGCTGGGCTCTACAAAGGCTTGGCCGAGCTGCGGGACACGCTCGATCGCTGGCGTGCGACGGAGGCGGACGCGCCGGCGCGGGCTGAACTGGCCGAGGTGGCGGCGACCCAGGCGGAGGCGGTGGATCTCGGCGGCCGCGCGCCCGAGGAACTGTGGCTCGCGCTCTTGGAGACGGAGCAAGCGCTCATCCCCGACGGCTTGCATGTGGTCGGCCGACCGCTTGAGCCGGAGGCGCTGGCGGCGCATCTCGACGCCATGGCGGCGGCGGGCGCGTCGCCGGAAGCCCTCGCGGCGGCGGAGGCGGCGCTCACATCCGATGCGGAGCTGCCGGCGTTGCTCCGCGCGCTGGACGGTCGGTTCACCGCGCCCGCCCCGGGGGGCGACCTTTCGCGCTCGCCCCAGAGCCTGCCCACGGGCCGCAATATCCATGCGTTCAACCCGTTTCGGATGCCGACCGCCTACGCGATGCGCGACGGCGCCCGTCAAGCGGCGGCGCTGCTGGCCAAGCACGCGCAACAGGGCCACGAGGGCCAAAAGGGCGCAGGCGGCGGCGGTCTTCCGCGCAGCGTGGCGTTGGTGCTTTGGGGCTCGGACAACATCAAAACCGATGGCGGGCCCATCGCCCAAGCCCTGGCCCTCATGGGCGCGCGCCCCCGCTTCGACGCCTATGGCCGGTTGGCCGGCGCGGAACTGATCCCGCTGGAGGAGCTTGGGCGCCCGCGCGTGGATGTGGTGATGACCCTCTCGGGCATCTTCCGGGATCTCTTGCCGCTCCAAACCAAACTGTTGGCGGAGGCCGCCTATCTGGCCGCCGCCGCGGAAGAGCCTTTGGCGCAGAACTACCTCCGCGCCCACGCCCTGGCCTATGCGGCGGAAGCGGGCGTCGATTTGGAGACGGCGGCGCTGCGCGTCTTCTCCAACGCCGAGGGCGCCTACGGCTCCAACGTCAATCAGCTGGTGGAGAGCGGCGCCTGGGCGGATGAGGACGAGTTGGCCGAGGCCTACGAGCGGCGCAAGGGGTTCGCCTATGGCCGAAGCGGGCGCTGCGCGGCGCAGCCGCAGGTGCTGCAAGGCGCGCTGAAGCGGGTTGAGCTCGCCTACCAGAATTTGGAGAGCGTCGAGCTCGGCGTCACCACGGTGGACCATTACTTCGACACGCTGGGCGGCGTCAGCCGGTCGGTGCGCCGGGCGAAAGGCGGGTCCGCCGAGGCGGAGCTGCCGGTTTACATCGGCGACCAGACCCGTGGCGAGGACACCGTGCGCACCCTGCGGGACCAGGTGGCGCTGGAGACCCGGGCCCGTTCGCTCAACCCGAAATGGTTCGAAGGCCTGCTCCGCCACGGCCAGGAGGGCGTTCGCCAGATCGAGGCGCAGGTGACCAACACGCTCGGCTGGTCCGCCACCACCGGTCAGGTCGACCCCTGGGTCTACAGCCGGCTGACCGAGGCCTTTGTGCTCGATGATGACATGCGCCGCCGGCTGGCGGAGCTGAACCCGGCCGCGAGCCTGCGCGTGGCCAACCGGCTGATTGAAGCCCATGAGCGCGCCTATTGGAGCGCCGATGATGAGACTTTAGAGGCGCTGCGCCGCGGCGCAGACGAATTGGAAGACCGCTTAGAGGGCGTCGGAGCCGACGCCCAAGTCGCCGCGGAATAGGCGCTTTCGCCCGAGGATTTTTGCATGAGCCCATTGGACGTCAGACAGCCCCCGGTTCTCAAAGGCGAGGACGGCGACGGCAGCACGCAGGTACGCCTCGATCCCACTATGAAGATCGAAGGCGCCAAGGTCTTCTCGGTCTACGGGAAGGGCGGGATTGGCAAATCCACGACCTCGTCGAACCTCTCGGCCGCCTTCTCCAAGCTGGGCCACCGCGTGCTGCAAATCGGTTGCGACCCCAAGCATGACAGCACCTTTACCCTCACGGGCTGCTTGGTGCCGACAGTGATCGACAAGCTGAAGGAAGTGGATTTCCACGCCGAGGAACTGCAGCCCGAGGACTACGTCTACGAGGGCTTCAACGGCGTGAAGTGCGTTGAGGCGGGCGGCCCTCCCGCGGGCACGGGCTGCGGCGGCTATGTGGTCGGCCAGACGGTCAAGCTTCTCAAGCAGCATCATCTTCTCGAAGACACCGACGTGGTGATCTTCGACGTGCTGGGCGACGTGGTCTGCGGCGGGTTCGCCGCGCCTCTTCAGCATGCGGATCGGGCCGTGATCGTCACCGCCAATGATTTCGACTCGATCTACGCCATGAACCGGATCATCGCCGCCGTCCAAGCCAAGGCGCGGAACTATGGCGTGCGCCTGGCGGGCTGCGTCGCCAACCGCTCCCGCGACACCGATGAGGTTGATCGCTTCTGCGGGCGCGTCGGCTTTGATCGCATCGCGCATTTCCCCGATCTCGACGCCATCCGACGCTCGCGTCTGAAAAAGAAGACGCTGTTCGAGATGCCGGAGGATGACGACGTGGTGGCGGTGCAGAAAGAATATCTGCGCCTGGCGGCATCTCTCTGGGCGGGCACAGAGCCCCTCACGCCAGAGCCGCTGCCTGATCGCGAAATCTTTGAATTATTGGGATTTGATTGAGATGCGCGGCGACTACGCCGATACGCGGTCTCGCCTTGAGACCTATTTTGACCGGACCGCCCATGGCAAATGGACGGCGCTGACCTCTGACGCGCCGGTCTCGCGCATCCGCCAGACCGTGCGCGAAGGGCGCGACGCGATGCGCGCGGCGTTGCTGGCGATGCTGCCGGCGGATTTGCGGGGCGCGGAGGTGCTCGACGCCGGCTGCGGCGTGGGGCAACTGTCTGTGGCGCTGGCCGAGCGCGGCGCTTCGGTGACAGCGGTCGATATCTCGCCGCGCTTGATCGATGTGGCGCGGGAGCGCGCGGCGCGGGAGGCGAGCCTGGAGGCGGCGGGGCGCATTCGCTTCATCGCCGGCGACATGCTGGAGGCGGCGCCCCAAGCCGCGGACGACCCGTCACGCGGCGCCGCGCGGCGCTTCGATTACGCCGTCGCCATGGACAGCCTCCTGCATTATCGGCCGGAGCATGTGGCCGCCGCCCTGGACCGCCTCAGCGGCCGGGTGAGCCGCACCATCCACTTCACCATGGCGCCGCGCACGCCGCTGCTCACGGCGATGCATTGGGCCGGCAAAGCCTTCCCTCAAGGCGACCGCTCTCCTGCGATCGCGCCGATCTCACCGCGGGCGCTCACCCTTGCGCTCAACGCGCTGCCCGAGGCGGCGTTGCGCCGTTTGGTGGTCGGCACGCGCGTGGCCCGCGGCTTCTACATCAGCCAAGCCTATAGCCTCACCGCCCCAGCGTCGCCGCGCGGGGAGGCTGGCCTGGTCGGTGGGGACGGGCGGGCGGCGGGACGGCCCGGCGCGGATGCGGATCTCTCCGGGGCCGAGAGCGGCGTGTTTCGGGAGAGCGCGCCATGAGCCAGTCGCCTTTCAGACTCTCCATGGCGGAAAAGAAGGCGCTTTGGACCGCGCTGCTGCCCTTCTCCGACGCCGCTTCCGACACCCTACCGCTGGGCCGGTTGCTGCGGCTGTCGCTGTTCCAAGTGTCCGTTGGCATGGCGACGGTGATGCTGCTCGGCACCTTGAACCGGGTGATGATCGTCGAGCTGTCGACGCCGGCGGCGCTGGTTGCGGCCATGGTGGCTTTGCCCGTCCTGATCGCGCCGTTTCGCGCGCTGCTCGGTTTCCGGTCAGACCATTATCGCTCGGCGATCGGCTGGAAGCGCGCGCCCTATCTCTGGTTCGGCGCGCTGTTTCAGTTCGGCGGCCTGGCGATCACGCCTTTCGCGTTGCTGCTGCTCTCGGGGGACAATCTGGTCGGTCCGGCGTGGATCGGCCATGTCTTCGCGGCCATTGCGTTTCTCATGACGGGCCTCGGACTGCACATGACGCAGACCGCCGGCCTCGCGCTGGCGTCAGACCTCGCCACGGAGGAGACGCGCCCGAGGGTCGTGGCGCTCCTCTACGTGATGTTCCTGCTTGGCATGGCGATCTCGGCCGTGGTCATCGGCGGGCTGCTCGCGGACTTTTCGAACACCCGGCTTGTGCAAGTCGTCCAGGGCACGGCGGTCGCGACATTGGCGCTCAACTTGGTGGCGCTCTGGAGGCAAGAGCGGGCGGCGCCGATGAGCCGGGAAGCCCGCGCCGCGCCGAAGCCGCGCTTCAGCGACGCCTGGCGCGATTTGACGGCTGGGGGCCGCGCGGGGCGGCTGTTGGCGGTGGTGGCGATCGGCACGCTTGGCTTCTCGATGCAAGACGTGCTGCTGGAGCCTTTCGGCGGGCAGGTGCTGGGACTGAGCGTTGGCGCGACCACGGTTTTGACAGCGATCTGGGCCGCCGGCGCCTTGGGCGGCTTCGCCGTGGCGGCGCGGCTGCTTGGGCGCGGCGGCGATCCGGCGCGGGTCGCGGCGTCTGGGCTCCTCGCCGGCATGCTGGCCTTCAGCGCGGTGATCCTGGCGGATCCGCTCCGCTCGACGCCGCTGTTCTTCATGGGCG
>JBCCTM010000152.1:0-7898 GCA_039198535.1 Pseudomonadota bacterium | reverse complement strand
GTCGCTAAGGAGAGTGTCATAGCCCGTAGACCGCATAACGCGCCGCCGACCCGTGATCTGGGTCCGCGCGTCAACCGCATGATCCGCGTTCCGGAGATTCGCCTCATCGACCATGAGGGCGATAATAAAGGCGTCGTCGATCCGCGGGACGCCTTGGAGATGGCCATGGAGGTCGGGCTCGACTTAGTCGAAATCTCCCCGAACGCAAATCCGCCGGTCTGCAAGATCATGGATTTCGGCAAGTTCAAATATGAGCAGCAAAAAAAGCAAGCCGAAGCCAAGAAAAACCAGCGCGTGATCGAAGTGAAGGAGGTCAAACTCCGTCCCAATATCGATCAGCACGACTATGACGTGAAGCTCCGTAATATGCGCCGTTTCCTGGACGCTGGCGACAAGGTTAAGGTGACGCTCCGCTTCCGGGGGCGGGAGATGGCGCACCAAAACCTCGGTCGCGCTCTTCTCGAGCGGGTTCGGGACGACACGGAAGATCTCGCCAAAATCGAATCGATGCCCAAGGTTGAGGGCCGTCAGATGATCATGGTGATGGGTCCGCTTAAGAACTGAGCGCGTCGCGCCGGCGTGAGCCGGTCAACGGGCGGCTCCTGGTGTGCGCATATGCTACAAATCATCCGTTAGTCGATGTGGCCGCCCTTCCTCGTTCCGGGGTGGGCCGGGGTCGCGCGGTTACCGGTGAACGGCGGAGCATTGTCCAGATGTTGCGGCGCCTATAACCCTGACCGCTATTCCTCGCGTTCTTAGGACCTCGCGTCCGGGGCGCATCGCATGGCTGGGAGGATCTGCGGCATGGGGCAAGCGACGCAAATGGCGGCTGGCGGTCGAGACGTCGCCGCGGCGGTGGCGCGGGATGTGGGCGTGCCCGAACGCCAGGCGCAATCGGCCATCACGCTGCTGGATGACGGGGCCACCGTCCCCTTTATCGCGCGTTACCGCAAAGAGGTGACCGGCGGGCTCGACGACACTCAACTCCGCCTCTTGGAGGAGCGCCTGCGCTATCGACGCGAGTTGGAGGACCGCAGGGCGGCGATCCTGAAAAGCGTCGACGAACAGGGCAAGCTTGACGATGCGTTGAAGGGCAAGCTGCTGCGCGCGGAGAGCAAAGCTGAGCTTGAGGACCTGTACCTCCCCCACAAACCCAAGCGCCGCACCAAGGCGATGATCGCCCGGGAAGCGGGGCTTGAGCCGCTGGCGGATGGGTTGCTCGCCGATCCCAGCCAGGATCCCACCCTGTTGGCCGAGCAATTCATCGACGTGGCCAAGGATGTTCCCGATGGGGTCAAAGCGCTGGAGGGCGCGCGTCAAATCCTGATGGAGCGCTTCGCCGAGCAGCCCGAGATCGTCGGCGCGGTGCGGGAGCGCATGGGCGCTGAAGCGCTGGTGATCTCCAACGTGGTCGAGGGAAAGCAGAAAGCCGGTGAGAAATTCGCCGACTATTTCGACCATCAGGAGCCGATCTCGCAAATCGCTCCCCATCGCGCGCTGGCGATGTTCCGCGGACAGCGGGAGGAAGTGCTGCAGATCGCCGTTAAACTCCCCGAAGAGGTTGAGGCGGACGACCCCCGCGCCTTTCCGCCGCAAGCCGCCATGATCGCCCGCATCGCCGGGCTGGAGGATCGCGGACGCCCCGCGGACAAGTGGCTGCTCGACACCGCGCGGTGGACCTGGAAGGTCAAGCTCGGCTTTCGCATGGAGACGGATCTGTTCGCCGGCGTGTTCGAGCGCTCGGAGGACACCTCCATCCGCGTCTTCGCCGACAATCTGCGCGACCTGCTCCTCGCCGCGCCGGCGGGGCCTAAGGCGGTGCTGGCGCTCGATCCGGGCTACCGCACCGGCTGTAAGGTCGCCGTTGTCGACCCGACGGGCAAACTGCTCGACACGGCCACGATCTACCCCCATGAGCCGCAGCGCCGCTGGGACCAGTCGTTGGCGATATTGGCGGCGCTGGCGGCCAAGCACAGCGTGGAGCTGATCGCGGTCGGCAACGGCACCGCCAGCCGGGAGACGGACAAGCTGGCCGGCGCGCTGCTGAAGCAGATGTCCGAGGCCGGCGTGAAGGGGGTCTCGAAGGCCATGGTGTCGGAGGCCGGAGCCTCCGTGTATTCGGCGTCGGAAGCGGCGGCGAAAGAGTTTCCCGATCTCGACGTCTCGCTGCGCGGCGCGGTGTCCATCGCCCGTCGTCTACAGGACCCGCTGGCGGAGCTGGTGAAGATTGACCCGAAATCCATCGGCGTGGGCCAGTACCAGCACGATGTGGCGCAGCCGAAGCTCGCCCGGGCGTTGGACGCGGTGGTGGAGGATTGCGTCAACGCGGTGGGCGTCGATCTCAACACCGCCTCGGCGCCTCTGCTGGCCCGTGTCTCCGGCCTCAGCCCGTCGCTCGCGCAATCCATCGTCGCGCATCGGGAGGAGAACGGCGCCTTTAAGAAGCGGACCGAGCTTAAGAAAGTGCCCCGCCTCGGCGCGAAGGCCTTCGAGCAGGCGGCTGGCTTCCTGCGGATCATGGACGGGGCGGAGCCGCTGGACGCCTCCGCGGTGCATCCCGAGGCGTATCCGGTCGCGCGGCGCATGGCGGAGGCCGCGGGAAAGCCCGTCAAAGCGCTGATCGGCGATGCGAAGTCGCTCAAAGGCTTGTCCCCCCAGAGCTTTGTCGACGACGCCTTCGGTTTGCCGACGGTGAAGGACATCCTGGCCGAGATGGAGAAACCGGGGCGCGATCCGCGCCCGGCCTTTGAGACCGCCGCCTTTCAGGATGGTGTCGAGACCATTGGCGACTTGCGGCCCGGCATGGTGCTGGAAGGCGTGGTGACCAACGTGGCCGCCTTTGGCGCTTTCGTCGATGTGGGCGTGCATCAGGACGGCTTGGTGCATGTGTCGGCCATGGCGGACCGCTTCGTGGAGGACCCGCGGGAGGTCGCCCGTCCGGGCCAAGTGGTGCGGGTCGAGGTTGTGGATGTGGACGTGGCGCGCAAGCGGATTGGGCTGACCATGCGGATCGGGCAAGGCGAGGCGACACGGCGCGAACGGTCGGGCGGGGCGGAGCGCCATGGCGGGCGCGGCGGCGGGTCGGGCCGCGGCGCGGATGGCGCGGGGAAGGCCGGCCGCTGGGGCGCTGGGCCGAGCGCCGAGGGTCGTGACCGGGGGCGTGACCGGGAGCGTGACGGGGGGCGAGGCCGGCGGGACCGTGAGACGGCCGGCGCGGGCGAGGGCGGCGGCTCCGCCATGGCCGCAGCCTTCGCCAAAGCCCGGAAAGAGCGCTAAGTGCCCATTCGACGCGGGGTGCGAATGTGGCGAGCGACCGGGAAGGGGAGGGCATGGACGGATCCAACGCGGCGTCACAGCCGACGCCTCCCTCGCGATCCACGGTGACCAAGCCCACACAGGCGGCGCCGGGGCGGTCAGCCTCGCCCGGCGCACCGCCCCCAAACCCGAGCCCGAAACGTCCGCGCGACCGTAATCAGGGCCTTGAGCCGCAACCCCTGCTCAATGAGTGGCTCGAGTGGCTCGGCCTCTGTCTCGCTCGCCTCATCCTCGCCCCGCTCGGGCCGACGGGGCGAAGTCGTTTCCTCGGCTGGTGCGGCCGGCACATCGGCGCGCGCCTTTGGCTCGTGCGCCGGATAGACCGCAACATCGATCTTGTTCGGCCAGACTATGACGCCGTCACCCGTCAGCGGGTGCGCCGCGGTGTGATGGAGAACTTCGCGCGCACCGCGATCGAGTATATGGATCTGCCGCATCTCCGCTCCCGCGCGGGGTCCTTTGAGGTGCGCGGGATTGAGAATTGGCGCGCCGCCCACGCGGCGGCCGGCGGCAAAATGGTCGTCGTCTCCGCCCATTATGGGAATTGGGAGGCGGTGCGCGCCGTCGCCGATCTCCAGGGCGCCCCGCTCGGCATCATCTACCGCGCCTTCAATAATCGTCGGATGGACGATTACAGCTACGGCCTCATCACCGCCTGCGGGTGGCCCGCTTGGCGGAAGGGCGCGGAGGGCTCGAAGGCGCTGTTCAAACATCTGCGCGGCGGCGGGGCCGCGCTGATCTTGGTGGACCAGAGGCTGGGCGGCGCGCCCGGCCTAGATGTCATGGGTCAACCGGCGGTGACCTCTCTGGCCGCGGCGCACCTGGCGCTGCGCCTGAAGGCCCCGCTGCTTCCTGCGGCGGCCAAGCGCGTCGGGGACGGCTTTGAAGTGACATTTGAGCCGCCCATCGAGCCGACCGACCCCTTAGAAATGTCAGAACGGGTGAATGCGGTGGTGGGAGCATGGGTCGACGCCGCCCCAGACCAATGGTTTTGGCTGCACCGCCGCTGGCGGCGACGAGACGATGGCGGTGTTCCGTCGGAGCGGAAACGAACCTATGGACGCCAGACGACCGGCGATGGAGGCGACGCGTCCGGCCCCAATTAGCGTAATGCGCACACGTCGCCCGAGCGCCCTGCCCGCGGCTTGGCTAAAGCTGCACCTGAGACTGGCCGCGTCGGATGGGTTTCGACTTCGCATTGCCGACACGTCCGCCTTCGCGCGACGCGATCGCCGCCGCTTGCATCTCGGTCGGTTGCGCCGGCGCAGGCCCAAAATGGTAGCTCGCGGCGATCCCGGCCGAAAGCGCGCCGTTGGCGGCGATCACTTCGGCGAGAAAGCGGTGTAGCTCGCCCTTGTCGAGCCGGTCGAGGGGCGCGTCGCGGATGGTTTGAATGAGCGCCTTGGCCTCGGGCATACAGGCCGCAGGCGCCTCATAGAGCTCCTCCAGCGCGCGCAGATGGCCCTCGATCCGCATCGCGGCGTAGAGGAGCGAGCGCGGGCTCTCCCGTCGACGGATCAGGAAGTTGGTCACTTCATCGCGGGTGTAGTCGCTTCGGCACTGCGCGCGGTAGGCGAGCATCTGGCCCGCGGCGCGGAGCACGGCTACAAGACGATGGCGTTCGGCCATCTCATCCGCCGTTGCCGGCGGCTCGGAGCGTTGAGCCCGCCCCGCGACCTTCACGTCGAGCAGGCGCGCGGTGCAGTCAAGACGCTCCACCGCGAAACCAAGCTGGAGGAATTGGTAGCCGTCATTCCGGAGCGCGGCGCCCTCGATGGCCCCAAGGAATTGCGCGGCGCTGGTTTTGATCATTTCGAGCTGTGGGGACAGGCCGCCCTTGAGCAGGTCTTCAGTGCGCAGCATGCGGAAGGCGATCCACGCCTCATTGACGGATTCCCACATCTGCAGGTTCAGCGCCGCGCGCACGGCGCGGGCGTTGGCGCGCGCCGCTTCGAAAGAGCTTCGGACGCTCGCGGGGTTCTCAGGCTCCAAAAGCAAATAGCGCAGCGTCGCAGTCACTTCGTCGAGCGCGGCGTAGGGCTCGGTCGTGCGCTTGGCGTTATAGCCGGCCGTGCAGCCCGTGGCCGCCAGGATCGCCGGCCATTCCGAACGCCGCCCCGCCAAGCAGTCGGGCCCGGCCCCTGGGATCGCCCCCATGCGACGGCCCATATCCACCAGGCGGGCGGTGTTCTCCGCGCGCTCCATGTAGCGGGCCAGCCAAAATAAACTGTCGGCGGTGCGGCTTAGCATCGCTCTCACTCCACGCTTATGGTCCTGCGGTCGCATCGTCCGACAGCACCCAAGTGTCCTTCACCCCGCCGCCCTGGCTCGAATTGACCACCAGCGACCCTTCTTTCAACGCCACCCGAGTGAGCCCACCCGGCGTCAGCTGCGCCGTATTTTGACCGATCAATGCAAAGGGCCGCAGATCCACATGCCGCGGCGCAACGCCGTTCTCCACAAGCGCAGGACACGTTGACAGAGCCAAGGTCGGCTGCGCGATGTAACCCGCTGGATCAGCGCGCAGGCGCTCCGCAAAGACGGCCCGTTCCGCACCCGTCGAGGCCGGCCCGATCAGCATTCCGTACCCGCCCGATCCATGCACCTCTTTGACGACCAGATCTTTCAGGTTGTCGAGCACATGGGCCAGCGCGTCGGGTTCTGCGCAGCGCCAAGTGGGCACGTTTGGCAGCAGCGGCTCTTCGCCGAGGAAAAACCGGATCATGTCCGGCACGTAGGTGTAGACCGCTTTGTCATCCGCCGCGCCGGCCCCAGGCGCGCTGACCAACGCCACAGCGCCGTTGATGTAGCACTCCATCAGGCCCGGGACGCCCAGAACGCTGTCGGATCGGAAAAAGCGCGGGTCGAGATACTCGTCGTCGATGCGGCGGTAGATCACGTCCACCCGCTGCGGACCCCGCGTGGTCCGCATCCAGACCACGCCGCCATCACAGAAGAGGTCCGCCCCTTCCACCAGGTCGACGCCCATCTGATCCGCCAGGAAGCTGTGCTCATAAAACGCGCTGTTCAGCGCGCCGGGCGTGAGCACGACCACATTGGGCGCGCCCTCCGCGCTTTCCGGCGCGACGCTGCCGAGCGTCTCCAGCAATCTCAGCGGATAGTCTTCAACAGGCTCGATGCGCTCATCATCGAATAAATCCGGAAACAGCCGCAGCATGATCTCGCGGTTCTCCAGCATGTAGGAGACGCCGGAGGGCGTGCGGCAATTGTCTTCCAGGACGAAGAACTCGTTTTCCGAGGTGCGCACCAAATCCACGCCGACCACATGGCTGTAGATGCCTCCGGGCGGCGTCCGTCCTTTGAGACGCGGCTCATAGGCTGCGTTGCCGTAGACCAGTTCCGCCGGGATTTTCCCGGCGGCGATGAACTCGCCCGCTCCGTAGATATCCGCCAGGAACGCGTTCAATGCGCGGGCCCGCTGCAAGACGCCGGCTTCGATCCTCCGCCATTCAGACGCCGTGAGCACCCGCGGGATTAGATCGAACGGAATAAGACGCTCCGGGTCTCCGCCTTCGCCATAAACGGCGAAGGTGACCCCCGTCCTGCGGAACAATCGCTCTGCGTCCGCCTGCTTCGCGCGCAGCGTGTCCACGCCTTCTTTTCGGATCCAGGCGTCCACAGAGGCGTAGGCGCTGCGCACGGGTCCGGCGTCGCCGCTTTCGGCGCCCCCGACCCGCGCTCTCTGCATCTCGTCAAACATCCGTTTAAGCCTGTCGCTTGCGTTAACACTTCATTCGCCAATCGGCCCCAAGTGTCTGCGTAAGTCGCTACTAAATTACAAAAAACCCCTGCGCGCATGCGATCAAACGTCCCCGGCGACCGGCGAAGGCCTTGGGTTCCAATGCATGGAAACGAAGGATATGTTGCAGTCGCGAAGGGATAGTATGGGGCCGGGTAAGGCGTCACAATAGTCGATTTACGGAAAAGCTGCCCGTTAAATGGGCATTTGACTGAATTAGGGGCGCTCAGATGGGAATACACGCTGCTCTCAAACATCGAACCAGCTACAAATATGAGCGTCGGATCGAACTTGGACCGCAGATCATCAGGCTGCGGCCCGCACCGCACACGCGCACAAAGATCTTGAGCTATTCGCTGCGCGTCGAACCTGAGCAGCATTTTCTAAATTGGCAGCAGGACCCGTTCGGCAATTGGCTCGCGCGTCTCATTTTTCCCGAGAAGTCGGATCATTTCGAAATCCTCGTGGATGTGGTGGCCGACTTGGAGGCGGTGAACCCCTTCGACTTCTTCCTTGAAGGGGACGCCGAGCATGCGCCGTTCACCTATGATGAGCAGACGCTGAAGGAATTGGCGCCCTATCTAGAGTTGATCCCGGGCGGGGCGAAGTTGGATGCGCTCGTTCAAGAGTTAAGCGCCGAGCTGCAGCGGCCGCAGGACTATCGGACCGTTGATTTTTTAGTCGACGCCAACCGGGCGGTACAGGAGCGCGTCCAATACGCGATCCGCATGGAGCCGGGCGTGCAGACGCCCGAGCAGACGCTCGATTTGGCCGTCGGCTCCTGCCGGGACAGCGCCTGGCTGTTGATCGCGGCGCTGCGGCG
>JBCCTM010000151.1:0-7954 GCA_039198535.1 Pseudomonadota bacterium | reverse complement strand
TGATCGGCGAGGAGCCCGTCGCGCCCTATCAACGCCCGCCGCTTTCCAAAGCCTACCTGCTGGGTGAGATGTCGTTGGAGCGGCTGTCTTTTAAGTCCGCCGATTATTATCCCGAGAAAGGCGTCGAGACGCGCTTCGGCGTCGCCGCGACCGCCATCGACCGCGCGGCCAAAACGGTCGTGATGGCGGACGGCGCGCGCATCCCCTACGGAAAGCTCGCCCTCGTGACCGGGGCCCGCGCCAATCCGCTGCCGGCCGCCATGGGCGGTGATCTGCCGGGGATCTACGCCGTGCGGGACCTCGCCGATGTGGACGCCATGGCCCCGGAGTTCCAAGCGGGCCGGCGCGTTTTGGTGGTGGGCGGCGGCTATATCGGGCTCGAGGCGGCGGCGGTGGCCTCAAAGCTCGGGCTACAGGTGACGCTGATCGAGCGGGAGAGCCGGATCCTGGCGCGGGTGGCCTCGGCCGAGACGGCGGATTACTTCCGCGACCTGCACCAAAAGCACGGCGTGGAGGTGCGGGAGGGCGCGGCGTTGGAGGCCCTGGAGCCCGGCCCAGATGGGCGCGTGGCGGCGGCTCGGCTCGCTGGCGGTGACCGCCTGGAGCTGGATTTCGTGATCATCGGCGTCGGTGTGACGCCCAATGACGCCCTCGCCGCCGAGGCGGGGCTGGAGACGCGAGACGGCGTGCTGGTCGACGCCGCCTGCCGCACCTCCGATCCAGACATCCTGGCCGCCGGCGATTGCGCGCGGTTCGAGTATCAGGGCGCGTCGATCCGGCTGGAGAGCGTGCAAAACGCGCTGGACCAAGCCCAGGCGGCGGCGGCGACGCTGGCGGGCGAGGAGACGACCTATGCGCCGAGGCCGTGGTTCTGGTCAGACCAATACGACGTGAAGCTTCAGATCGCCGGCCTCTTCAAGATCGGCGCGCGCGAGGCCAAGCGCATCGTCACCCGCCCCGGGGATCGGCCGGGCGGTCATTCCGTCTGGTATTTTCACGAGCCCGACGGCGCGGGTGGCGCGTCGCAGCTTTGGGCGGTGGACGCCATGAACGACCCCCGCGCCTATATGCAAGGCAAGCGCTGGATCGAGGCCGGGACCTCGCCGGACCCCGCCGCCCTGGCCGACGCCGCGACCCCGCTGAAATCGCTATCCGTCAGCGCCTGAGCGCGCCGGGCGCCTCAATCCGCGGCAGCCGCGGGCGCGCAGGCGGACAGCGTTTCCAAGAACGGCGCGAGGCGCTTTGGCTGCGCACTGGGGGCAGGTAGGCGGCGATGAGCGGCAAGCCGGCCGCGCGCAGCGTCGGCGCGACCACTTTGAACGGCCCTTTCGCGCGCCCATCTGCGGCGGCTCGGCGCTCCTCGAACGCGCCCCAACCGGCGATCCAGCGGCTTGCTGATACGTCTTACGGGTCACCGATACGCGAGCCATCCGTCGACCGGAACGCCGCAGCATCGTCATGCTTCGGGCGACGCGCTGATCGCCGGTTCCATGTTCCGCGCCACAAAAGAGGGCGTGGACAAGGCCGCGCACGCCGCTGGAGATCTCGGTCCCCGCTCTGGCGGAAGCGTAGGCGGATGGTCCGATCGCCCCTAACGCCTCTCGAACGTCACACGGGCCCGGCACGACCGCCCCTTGGCCGTCGCGCCCATCGCGGCGAGATCGATCGTTACAAGTGCGCGCTGTTGACCTGGGCGGTCGTCTATCCCCTCATCGAAGGCCTCAGGATGGGGCGCTGGGCGGTCTAGTTGGGGTCTTGAGGGAGCCGCCGCCCCCCCGGCGCGGACGCCGCCGCCGACCGCACGCCGCTGATGAACGGCGATGTCGCCGGCGCAAGCGGCCCTGAAACGCTGGCTGGCGCGTTGAGCGTGGCCGGGCGGACGCGCGGTGAGGAGGGTTTAGCCCGATGATCGATCTCTACACGTGGCTGACGCCCAATGGCCGCAAGGTGTCTATCCTGCTGGAGGAGTTGGGCGTCGACTACGCCGTCCATGGCGTCGACATCGGCAAGGGTCAGCAAAAAGAGCCGGCGTTTCTGGCGCTGAGCCCCAATGGTCGGATCCCGGCGATCTATGACCGGGAGGCCGGCCGCTCGGTGTTCGAGTCGGGCGCGATCCTGCTCTATTTAGCGGAGAAGTTCGGCCGCTTCGGCGGCGGGGCCGAGCACCGCGTCGAGGTGGTCGAATGGCTGATGTGGCAGATGGGCGGCCTCGGCCCCATGGCGGGGCAGGCGCATCACTTTCTACAGTTCAACGCCGGCGTCGCGCCCTATGCGGAGGCGCGTTATGGCGAGGAAGTGCGGCGGCTCTACGGCGTGCTCGACCGGCGCCTGGCCGACCGCGCCCATGTGGCGGGGCCTTTCTCCATCGCCGAAATGGCGATTTGGCCCTGGGTGTCTCGCTTTGAATGGCAGCGCGTCGATCTGAAAGCCTATCCCAACGTCAAGCGCTGGTATTTGGAGCTCCGCGAGCGCCCCGCGGTCCGCCGCGGCTACCATGTGCCCCGGGAAGTCGGGGACATCCCCGCACCTTAAGCGCCTTGACCGCTCTCAACCGCTGGAAGATCGCCGCATGGGAACCGTCACCTCCCTGTTCATTCGAAAGATGATCGCCACCGCGGGGCCGCAGGTTGACGCAGCGGCCTATCTTCGGTCCGTCGGCATCGATCCGGACGCGCCGCTCGACCCGAAGCTGATGGTGGCGGACACAGCGTATTACGACATGCTCGAGGCGCTGGCGGAGGAGATCGACGTTACCGACCTGCCGCTCCGCGTCGGCGCGTCCATGCGCTGCGACGAGTATGGCGCGCTGGGCCTCGCCTGGAAGGCCGCGCCGACGCTGCGCGGCTCTTACCGGCGGGTGGAGCGGTTTGCGCGAATTTGGACCAGCATTGTCGCCTATGAGATCCAGCCCGCCCCTGGCGGCGTGCTGTGGATTGAACACCGCGCGGGAGCCAGGCGGCTCGGGATGCGGCTGTCGGTGGAGGCTGATATGGCCAGCGCCGTCTCCATCAGCCGCCAGGTGTCCCCCGCCCCGTTCCGACCAAGTGAGGTGCGTTTTACGCATGCGGGGCCCAAATCGCTGGCGGCGCATGAGGCGTATTTCCAGTGCCCCGTGCGGTTCGGCGCGGAGCAAGACGCCATGGTGATCGCCGATGCGGCGCTCGATCAGCCGAACATCCTCGGCGATGAGGGCATCACGCGATTTCTCCTGGGCCATCTGGAACACGAATTGGAAGGGCTGCAGGAGCCGCCATCCTTGGCGGACCGGACCAAACGGGCCATCGCCGCGTCGCTGAGCGAGGGGCGGCCCAGCATGGCGGCGATCGCCCGCAATCTCGGCCTCAGCGCCCGCTCTCTCCATCGGCGTTTGGCGGCGGAAGGCCTGACCTTCCAGTCCCTCGCCGAGAGCGCCCGTCGGGAGCTGGCGGAGGGGTTGGTGGCCGACGAAACCTACACGCTGGCGGAAGTGGCGTTTCTCACCGGCTTCTCAGAGCAGAGCGCCTTCACCCGAGCGTTTAAGCGCTGGGTCGGCGCGACGCCGGCGCGGGTTCGCAAGGACCTCAATCCAAGCTGACCGCCGGCGCGTCTCGCTCGCCACGTCAAGGGATGGCGGCGGCGGTCAAAAGCGTGGCGGCGGCGGTCCAGACGGCGGCGTCCGCCCCCCGCTAAGCCCCTGGTGCGATTTACATCACACCAAGGAGCGACCCCATGGACAGTCCAACACAGACCTCTAAGCCGCAGCCCATCCTGGTGATCGGCGCGACGGGCAAGACCGGATCCCGCGTCGCACGCGCGCTCAGCGACAGCGACCACGCCGTCCGCCGCGGCTCCCGCGCCGCGCCGACGCCGTTTGACTGGGAGCGGCAGGAAACCTGGGGGCCCGCGCTGGACGGCGCGCAGGCGGCGTATGTGACCTACGCGCCCGACCTCGCCGTTCCGGGAGCGGTCGACCGCGTGGAGGCGTTGGCCGGGGCCGCGCGCCGCGCAGGGCTCAAAAAGCTCGTGCTGCTCTCCGGCCGGGGCGAACGCCATGCGCGGCTCGGCGAACAAGTCGTCGAAGCCTCAGGCGTCGCCTACACGATCATCCGCGCCGCCTGGTTCGCGCAAAATTTCTCCGAAGGGCTGCTGCAGGCGCCGATCCGCGCCGGCCTGCTCCCCGCCCCACAGTCCGGGGCGGGCGATCCTGTGCGCGAGCCGATCATCGACATCGACGACATCGCCGATGTGGCGGTGGCGGCGCTGACGGAGCCCGGACATGACGGGCGGCTCTATGAGGTGACCGGGCCGGAACTGCTCAGCTTCGCGGAGATGGCGGAGGCGCTGTCGAAGGCGACGGGCCGTCGCATCGCGCATCGGCCGATCAGCTACGCCGAATTCCACGCCAGCGTCGCCGCCACGGCGGGCGCGGCAATGGCGGACATCGTCACCGCCATCGCCCGGGAGACCCTCGACGGCCGCAATGCGCGCCTGGGCGACGGCGTCCAACGCGCGCTCGGCCGAGCCCCCCGCCGCTTCGCTGACTTCGCCTCTAAAGCGGCCGCGGCCGGCGCATGGTCGTCCGCGGCGGCGTGAACCAAAATGGTGAAAGGAAATCCATCATGTCTCTGCTCTCTCTCCTCTTCATCCAAGCCGCAGCCTTGGCCTTCGCCCTGGTCGGCGGCGTGTTCCTGGCCTTCTCCGACTTCATCATGCGCTCGCTGACCCGCGTCTCGCCGGAAGGCGGCGCGGAGGCGATGCAGGTGATCAATCGCGAGGTGTTTCGCTGGGTGTTCATGGCGCTGTTCCTCGGCCTCGCGCCTGTCTCGGTCGGCCTCGTGCTGCTCGGCGCAAGCCTGCCGGCCCCTTGGACAGGGCCGCTGTTGGCTGCGGCGGGGATCACCTACCTGCTCGGCTGCTTCGGCGTGACGATCGCCCGCAACGTGCCTCTCAATGAGCGCTTGGCGCGGATGGACGCGCGTGAGGCGGCGACCCAGGCTTTCTGGCGGGAGACCTACGCGCCGCGTTGGACCCGCTGGAACACGCGCCGAGGCTTAGCCTGCGTGGTCGCGGCGGCGCTCTGCTTGGCGGCGGTCTCGTCCGGGATCTGATCGACGCCCGACGGGGTGGCGCGGGGCGGAGGCGGGCGAATTTGACTCCCGCTCCGCCCCCGTTTCGCGCTAAGGCTCCCCCGCGCGGCGAGGCGTCGCGCCCATCGCCCCGCGCCCGATCTTTGCGCCGGCGAGCCAACAATTTCGAAAACAAATCTAGATATCTTGGACATTCTGGAGCGTAGCTTGGCCGCCGGGCGGCGCTTGGGAGAGACGCATGGTCGACATTTTCATCCTATTTCACGACGACGCCGAAGCGATGGCCACGCGCCTGGCCTGGGCGGCGGCGGAAAGAGGTTACACGGTCTGGGGCGACCCAGCCCATTTCGCCGATGTCGAGGATGATGAACTGGCCGCCGCCGCGCGCGGGGCGCGGGCGGTGGCGGTTCTGTGGAGCCCGGGGCTGGTGGCGGAGGCTGAGCGCCGCGTCGCCGCCTTTGAAGCGATCCCCGCGTCCCGCGCGGTCTCCGCGATCCTCACGCTGGGCCTTGAGTTGCCCGGACGCTGGCGGGATCTCGACAATCAGGATCTGACCGGCGGCGCGGCCGACGCCGTGGCGCTTAAAGCCCATGTGGACGCCCTCGCCCGCATCGCCGGAGCCACCTCGAGCCGCGGCGGCGCGGCGGTGGAGCGGTTGCGCGCGGCCGAGGAGGATGCGGCCGCCTGGCGGGCGCTGCGCGACGTGCCGGCGCCGGAGGCGTTTGACGCTTATCTGAAGCGCTTCGGGCCGCGAGGCTTGTTCGCCCGCTTGGCCCGTCAACGGCGGAGCGCGGCCATTGCGACCCTTCGCGAAGGGCGGCCGGTCGGCCCCTCGACTGAGGAGAATTGGCGCCCAAAGGCGATTTGGGGCGGCGTTGGCGCCGGCGCGGCGGCGGCGGCGTTTGGCCTTGCGGCGCTGCTCTTGGGCGGCGGCGATGAATTCAGCTCGGATCAGGCGTTGGCGTTGCAAAACGAAGCGGAGATCAGCGCCGATCTCGACGCCGAATTGTCCGAGACGCGCACGGCGCTCAGCAGCGCCGAGGAGGCGCTCAAGGCGCGGGACCAAGCCATGGCCGATCTGGAGATCGCGCTGGCCGAGGCCCGCTCGGGGGAGCCGGTCTCGCGGGTCAGCGCGTTGGCTCAATCGGCGCCGAGCGACCCGGCCCTAGAGGCGCGGTTAGCCACGCTGCAGAGTGACCGAACTCGGCTCCAACAGGCGCTCCGCGCAGCTCGACGCGACTTGGCCGCCGCGCAAACCGGCGATCCCCAGGCTCTGGCGGAAGTCAGGGCTGAAAACAGGCGTGTAAATGCGGTGCTGGATGCGGCGCGGCTTCGCATCGAGGCGTTGGAAGCGGATCGCGCCGCCCTCCGCGCGCAATTGCAGAGCCGGGACGTGGCGGCGGCGGCCCCGCGGTCGCCTGCGCCTGCGCCTTCGTCGTCCCTAGGGTCAAGCGCCGCGCCTCTGGAGTTAGCTTTCTCGCAATTCACACCGAGCGACGTCGTGGCGGCGGCGGCCGCGACCCCCGCGCAGCCGGCTGAGACGCTGGTGCCCGTGCCCAGGCCGAGACCGGGGCGCTGAGCCGGCCACCGGCCACCTTCGCCGCCAGGGCGGCGGTCACGCTAGCGGAGATCCGGCGGGATCGCCTCCTGCGCCAGCGCCTCAGCCGCCTCGTTGAGGGACACCACGCTTTGGCCTTTGGCGCCGAGGCGGCGGATCGCGACGGTGCGATCGTCGACCTCCCGCCGGCCCACCGCCAGGATCGCCGGGACCTTCGCCTCTGAATGCTCGCGGACCTTGTAGTTGATCTTCTCGTTCCGCAGATCGGTGTCGACGCGCAGCCCCGCCGCGCGCAGGGTCGCCGCCACCTCATCCGCGTACACATCGGCATCGGAGACAATGGTGGTGACCACCGCCTGGCGCGGCGCGAGCCACAGCGGGAAGGCGCCGGCGTAATTCTCAATCAGGATGCCGAGGAAGCGCTCGAATGAGCCGAGGATCGCCCGGTGCAATATGACGGGGACGTGTTTCTCGTTATCCTCGCCCACATAAACCGCACCCAAGCGCTCAGGCAGCACGAAATCCGCTTGGAACGTGCCGCATTGCCATTCCCGGCCGATCGCGTCGGTCAGTACGAAATCGAGCTTCGGCCCATAAAACGCGCCGTCGCCTGGGTTCTCTTCAACGTCGACCCCTGCCGCCAAGGCCGCGCTGCGCAGCGCGTCCTCCGCCTTATCCCACACGGCGTCTTCCCCTGCGCGGACTTCGGGGCGGTCCGAGAACTTGATCCTAAAGTTATCAAAACCGAGATCCTGGTACATCGACGACAGTAAATCGATGTACCGCTTGGTCTCTGATGCGACTTGTTCTTCGGTACAAAAAATATGAGCGTCGTCTTGCGCGAAGGCGCGAACCCGCATCAAGCCATGCAAAGATCCGGACGTCTCATACCGGTGGCACAGTCCAAACTCGGACAAACGCTCCGGCAGATCACGATAACTCTTCACACCCTGGTTGAAGACTTGGACGTGGCCTGGGCAATTCATCGGCTTGAGCGCATTGGTGCGCTTCTCGTTGGCGTGCTCCTCGTCGATCTCCGTGATGAACATATTCTCGCGGTACTTGTCCCAGTGACCTGAGGCTTCCCAGAGTTTGCGATCAATCACTTGCGGAGTGCGGATCTCACGATAGCCGCCATCGATCTGCCGACGCCGAACATACCCCTCCAGGGTGCGATACAGGGTCCAGCCATCGGGGTGCCAAAACACCATTCCGGGGGCCTCTTCCTGGAAGTGAAACAGATCCAGTTGTTTGCCGAGTTTGCGATGGTCGCGCTTGAGCGCTTCCTCCCGTTGGTGAAGCCAGGCGTCGAGCTCGGCCTTGCTGCGGA
>JBCCTM010000150.1:0-7980 GCA_039198535.1 Pseudomonadota bacterium | reverse complement strand
CGCCCAAGAGAGCGTCGAGCGAGCGTCAAGAGGGCGGTCAGGGACGCGGCCAGAAGACAGTCAGGAGACCGGCGACGATCGCGGCCGATGAGGTCGTGGTGTGAGACCCTCAGTAGGTCCGCGCCGCGGCGGCCACGCGCTTGCGGAAAGGGTCAGACGGCGCGCCGCCCAGCCGCCAGGCCGACGCGAAGCGCAAGCGCGCGGCGTCGAGAGCGCCGGCGGCGTTGTTGAAATCATAGAGCACGCCCGAAGAAAGCGGCGTCGGCCCTCGCCGCGCCAGCGCCTCGCCGGTCCAATAGACGGCGTCGCCGATAACCGCTTGCTCCAGGCACAGCTCTGCTCCTGGGAAGTCGGCGATGCGCAGGAAATCGTCCAGCCGAGGCGTGCCCAACGCCCGGCTGATCTCAGCGATCGCCTCAACGCCCGCATCCGTCTGCGGCTCTTCACCGAACAGGAGCGCCACGCGCGCACCCCGTTCGATCAACGCGCGGCATTCCGGCAGGATCCGCGCGGCGATCGGGCTGTCCACGGCTCCCGCGATCAACCGCAGCGCGGCGTCCACGGGCGGGACTTGGCCAAAGGCCAGCCGGCAGAGCGCGTCCGCAAGCATCGGCGCGCCATTCCACGTCCCATCCCGCGGCGCGTCTTTGGTCGGCTCCGCCTGGGGCGACCACACGCCAAAATTCGGATCGACGGCCACGGAGCCGCCGAACAGACGACGGGTTAAGGCGGCCTGCGCCAGGCCGGCCGTCCCGTCGAGCGCATCGGGCCGAGGTTCGATCTCGCCGGTGGCCGGCGCCTCAGAGAGCTCCGTAATCGCCGCAGCCGCGTCGCCGATCGCGGCCTCGATCGCGGCGTCAAGAACCGGAGCGTCCGGCGCGTCTGTCGCCGCCGTCTCCCCTTGCTGGGCGGGCGCATAGAGGAGCGTTGGAAACGGCGCGCCGCCCTGGGGCTCAACGAGGCGCGCCTGCCCACGGCCGCGGCCGCGTTTCTTGCCCCGTCGGCCTCGAGACTGCCCTCGCCCGGGCCCCCGGCTCCGGCCCGACTTCGCCGTCGGCTCCGGGGCCGAAGGGGCGTCGCCCGCGCTGACCTCAAACCCCCCATCGGCGGCGGCGGCGATCAACAGGGCGGAGAAGCTGACGGGCGCGCCGTCCTCAGCGTCGAGATCGAAACTGTGCTCCGCGGTGGCGCCGAGCGCCGCGCCCAGTTCAGCGGCGGCGTCCAGGGCCGCGTCCTCGGCGGCTTGCGCCGCGGCGTCCGCCTGCTGCAGCATGCGTTGGGCGGCGCGATCCGGAGCCCGATCTGGCGCGGGCTCATCGGAGCCCGTCTCGGTCGGAGCGGACGCCGCGGTCGGGCCGCTGGATGTCCCGCGCGCGCGCTTCGACGCTTTGGGCCGACGCTTCCGCGAAGCCGCGGCTGCGCCGGACGCATGTCGACCCGGCGCTGATTGCGCCGCTTCCGCAGGCGACAGGGTCGCATTGTCGTCCATTGGCGTTCTCCGACGGAAATCTCGCCCGTCCTCAAACGTTCCACAGGTTTCCTAAAAAGCCGCAAACTTCGCGGCTTAAGCGGTCTTGGGCTCTTTCAAGGGATCAACAGTCTTAGCCGCGACGCCGCTCCCGCAGGTCGCGCTCGGCGTCATTCGCCGCCGCCATGTCGTCCTCATCGAGCTCCAGCGGCGCTTCACCTTCGGCTTCCCGCGCCGCCTGCCGCGCTTCAAAGGTTCGGGTGAGGCGTTGGATCAAGCCCACGGGCTGCTCTTCCGCCACGCGCTCGTCTTCGTAACGATCGTCAGCTCCGGCGCGCGCGCTGTCGTAATCATCTGATTCGTAATGGAATTCCGGGTCGTCGCGGTAGCCCGCGCCAGGGCGGTCAGCGGGGTGGCCGTATGCGCCATACCCGGCGTCATCACCATAGGCGGCGTCCTCATAAGCGGCGGGATCGGTGGAGGCGTAGCCGTCGTCTTGGTCGCGATATCCACGATCCGCCGCGCGCCGCTCTCCATAGGTCGAGGAGAAATCGGGCTCGCCATAGGGGGCGTGCGGGGCGGGGGCCCGCCGAGGGGCCGGCTCATCTGACCGAATCGCCGGCGGCGCGCGAAATTCGCGGTCGCCATAGACGTCGTCCTCGAAATCTTCGCGGTCGAAATCATCGTCGACGCCAAATGCGTCGTACCCATCCCCACGCTGCGCGGACGCCACCGCATTCCCTTGGCGCGCTGGGCGGCCGCCCGCCTCCACCGTCTCAGCCCGGTTTTCTGCGGGCGTCGCAGTGTCTTTCGGCCCCCGAATATTCCAGCGGAACCACTGATCGCGGCGGGCCTCCTCGAGGCGCATCTTTTCGCGGGCGAGCTCAAACTCACGCTGCGCCACGCGTTGGCGCTCCGCCTCCACCTCTGCAGCGAGCCGGGCGCGTTCTTTGGCCGCCATGTTGGAGAGCATCAGCCGCTCGAACCCGGTCGGGCTAAACTCGTAGCAATCGAGCAGCCGCCATTCGCTGAGATCAGAGCGACCGGCGTCCAACAGGATGCCGCGCAGCTTGACCTGGTCGAAGTAAGTGGGCCGCAGGATGCCGTTGCGCGCCCAGACCTTCACCACGTCGCGCAGCGCCTGGATGTCGATCCGCTGCGCCTCGTCATAGGAGTGGTCCATCCGGTCCACCGGCAGCGCCACGAAGGTCCGCTCCTCCACATCGAAGCGGTAGCGCCGCAGCAGGCCCCAATCTTCATCCTCGTCGAGGGCTTGGCGAAGCGCCACCATGCGGAGGGGGTTAAACTCCTCCTTCATGGCGTCGGAGACCCGACGCTTCATCCGGTCGAAATAGCGCCGCCCGGGCCGCTCGATCAGCACGAAAGCGAACAGCAACAGGTCGATGATGATGGCCACCGAGAGGGGAAACCGGTCTGCGGGGCGGAGGCCGGCCGCGGCGATCACCGGAGGCTCGCTTGTCTCCGCGGACGCTGTGGCGTCGCGCACGGCCGCGCCGACGCTGGAGCGGAGGGCCGCCTCGCCCTGGGGCGTCAACGCAGAAGCTTCCTCCGAGAACAGCGCGGAGAGGCCGCCGCCGCCTCCGCCGAGCACACCGCCGGCGGTGTCGAGCATCCGGAACACCGCTTCGCGCGTCGCCTCGGGCCCGGCGTAGTCCGGCAGATCCGGCGCGGTCACCACGGGCAGGTTGGCGAGCCGATCGCCCGCGTTGATCAACATCTGCCCGGCGTCCGCTTGGATGCACTTATAGGCCGAGCCCAACGGATCATCCCGGCGGACGAAATTCGGATCCTGATACTCCGCGCCCCACTGACGGAATTCGCCGGAGAGCCGGGCCAGGCTCGGATCATTGGCCAGCGCGTTGATCTCGACGGCGGCGGCGCGGGCGGCGCGGCGGGTCTCGAGGAATTGCGCCTGGCGCGCGGCGCCCGGATCGGCGATGGGCGCGACGCCCGGCTCTGGCTTGGCCAACGCCTCGATCTTGCCAAGCTCGGCCTCCAGCGCCGCGACCGGGCCTTGCACGGTGGCGAACCGCGGCTCGAGCTGGCGGACGCGCGCAGCGATTTCAGCGGCGCGGCGCTCCCGATGCCGCGTGCGCGGACCGTCGCCAGCGCCCGAGAAATCGCCGCAGGTGCCGCCCACCTCCCGCTCCCGCACGGCGAGCTGGCGGAACTGATCGCTCAACAAGGACAGCTCGGTGGAGGTGGAGCGCAAGGCGAAGGCGCTGGTGCGGATCTCATCGGTGAAGCGCTCGACGCTGGTCTGCGCGCCTTGGAAGGCCTGGCCGCTGGCCTCGAGGCGTCCCCAATAGAATGCAAAGCCGAAGGTGACGGAGAAAAACAAGAGCAGCAGATACGCCGCCAACGAGGCGATGCCGCCTAGGGTGAAGAAATCCATCACTGCGCGGCGGAGAAAGAACACCATCGCGCCCGTGGCCAGCAGCACCAGCGCGAACACCAACGCGTCGCCCACCACGCCGCCGCGCAGATCGCCGGTGGAGATGATGTCCCGGAGGCCGATGAAGGTGCCGGCGAAGGAGAGCAGGCTGAAGGCGATCACGAAGATCGGCGGAAACCAGGCCCAGGCGGAGCGATTGGCGTCGTCTATATCATTCAGGAGCCGCGTTTGAGCGCGAACGCTCTCTTGGGCCGCGCGCTCTCGAGCAACCCGCTCTTCGTCGAACGCCGCGTCATTCCAACTCGCGTCTTCCGTTCTGTCCGACACCCGTCCCTCCCCTCACAGGCCGCGCTTCTACGGCCCCAGTTCGTGTAACGCGCCGCCCGCGCCATTCCGTCGCCGGGCGCCGCATCCGACGCTCATCGCGCGGTGACCTCGGCTGGTCCCGCCTCCGCAGCCGCCGCTTGCGCCGGCGCCGCCCCGGTCAAATCCGCCAGCAGCGCCGACACCGCCGGGGCCAGCCGACCCGCGCCCAGGCCGCGGGCGAACGGCCGCGTGGCCGAGCCGTCGCCGGCGAGGGCCACATAAACGAAAGCGCGCCCATCACGGAGCCGGACCGCGCCGGCGACCCACCAGGCCGCCTCGTCATAGGCCACGCCCGCCCCGCCGCCGATCGGCGTCCGCGGCCCGCCGACGCCCACCGTGCCGCTTTTGGCGAGATGCACCGTCAGCTCGGGTCGAGACGCGGCGCACCAGTCTCGCAGCCGATTGAGCGTCGGCCTTGCGTCATTGTCGCGGAAGCAAAGCGGCGCTTCTAAGACGCGGCGCACAAAACGGGCGGAGCGGAGCGGCTCCGGCCCCGGGCGCGCGATCTCAGAGAGGGGAGTTGGCGGCGGCGCCCCGGTTTGCTCCGACCCCAGCGCCACTTCCCGCCGCGGATCAAACCGGTCGAACCCGCTGATAAAGCGCGGCGCCGGGATCGGACGGTCAAAATCAGCCTCCGCATAGGCGAGCGCCGCCGCCATCAGCCGAAGCGCCTCCAAAGGGCGCCCGGTCATGCGCCCGAGCGCCAGGCGGGTCGGGCCTGGCGTCGTCTCATCCGCGGGCGGCGTGCGCAGGCCGAGGGAGGCCAGCAGAGCGTCGATGCGCGTGTCGGAGATGTCAGCCCGCGCCACAGCGCGGATGGCTGCGGCGTTGAGCGAGGCGGCGAACAACCGCTCCGGCGTCGCCGACGGCACGCCGCCCGTTCCTGAGCGCGGGTTCATGCACCGAAAAGAGAGCCCCGGCAGGCAGGCGTTGGAGATGGCGCGGCCCAGATCGGTCCGCCCAGCCTCCGCCAGCAGCAACGCCGCGCCGACCTTGCCCAGCGAGCCAAGGCTCAGCGTGTCCAAGGACGGGTCCCGCGGCCCGTCGCCGAACGCGCCCCAATCGGGCCGGGTCGCCGCGGTTCCGAGCGCCACGCTGTCAAAGCCCGTTTGCGCGTAGCGCACGATCCGCCCGTCGAGATCCATCGCCAAGATCAAGAGCGGCGCGCCGCCGAGAGAACTGCGATCGAGCCCCAGGGCGTCCGGCGCGAGGCGAGGGGTGGGGCCGGCGCGGATCTCCGCGGTGTTCTTCGCCAACGCCGCCAGCGCGGCCTCGCGCAAGCGGGCGGACGCCGCCACATCGACGCTGGTGCGCAGCTCAGACACCCGCCCGCGCCAAGGATGGCGGCTTTGATCCGCCGGGTCGCCGTCCGACAGAGGTCGCCATGCGCCCAGATGGATATCTGTGAGCTCCGCCGCCAACTCGGCCTGTAGCGCTTGGGCGAGCCGTCGCGCCACGGCCTGGGGCTCCAAGCGCGGCCCCGAAGGCGCGTCGATCAAAGGGGCGAGCAGCGGCGCGAGATCCGGGTCGATGAACGGGCCCGCGAAGGGCGCCGAGCTGAGGCGGTCAAGCTCCGCACGGGCGGCGGCGCGGAGTGTGGGGTTCTCAATCACCGGCGCGCCCTTGAGCCTCGCCTCGGGACCGGTGCAGCGCATGGCCCGGCCCGGGCGCTCCACGCTGCCGGCCAGCCGCGCCAACGCCGCGCGCCGCGCATCCGGATCGCGCCGCATGCGGATCGGCCGCTGCGCCGCCGCCGCCAACACCAGCTGCTCCGCCACCGTGAGCCGCGCCGCAGGCTTGCCGAACAGAAACCAGGCCGCGGTCTCGACGCCGTAGAGGCTGCCTTGCGCGCCGCCCACGCCGCGGACCAGCGGGATATGCGACGCCGCCCATGTGCGAAACCGCCGCCCGCCCTCGCTCTCCGGCCCCCGCACCAAGGCGCGGTTCAACACCGGCGCGGCGCGCCATTCCCGCACTTTGCGCACCAGCGCGGAGCTGTTGTGGCGGTAGCGCTTCCACATGGAGCGCGCCAATTGCATCTCGAGCGTCGAGCCGCCGGCCGCGCCCATGGGATCCCGCCCGCTGAGCAGGCGCGAGCCCATTCCGTAAGGAATCCGCAGCACGCCGGTGAACGACACGCCGAACGGATTGTCCCATCCGCCGCGGCCCCGGTCCTCCAGCCAGGCGAGGCAGCGCCAGAAGGCGGGCGGCGCGTCCTCCACGGCGAGGGTCTTGTGGTCGGGGTGGACTTCGAGCCCCGCGAAGAACAGCGAACCTGGCAAATCGCCCAAATGATCCCGGTCGAACTCGCCGCTCATGACGCCAAAGCGCCGCCCCTCGCCATCGACCAGCGCGACGCCGCGGGCCCGGTCGGCGGCGCGCTCAAAGCCGGCGAAGGCGTCGCTGTCCACCAAGGGCGAGAACACCAGCGGCCAAACATAGGCGACGAAAACGGCGGTGGCGATCCAGCCCAAATTCACCAGCACGCCCAAATAGAAGAGCGGCGTCGCCACGGGCCTGACGCGCCGCCAAAGGGCCCCGTAAAACCCCGGACGCAGCAGGCGGGCGGCGCCCCCGCCCAGTTGGCGCCCAACGCCGATCCCGCCGCTTCGGACGCGCCGCGATAGCGCCGCCGCGGCCCGCGCCGCCCGTCCTCCCAGCGCCATGTCTCGGCTCCCGCTCCCACTATGCTCCACATCCAGCTGACACGGACAAAAGGCGCCGAAAAGGCGCCGCGCCGTCAAAAGCGCCACCGCACCGGAGCCGCCGCCGCCGCTTACCCCCGCGCCCGCGTCGGGCTATGTCGCGGCGACGGAGACATAGGAGGCGCAAGGCGGCGGCGATGGTCGATATCTTCATCTCTCACGCGCGGGGCGACCTGCCGCGCGTACAACCGATCATCGAGGCGCTGGAAGCGCTGGGACTGACGCTGTTCATCAACTTGGACGGCGCCGATGGCGACGCCGCGTCCGTCGCGCAAACCGACGCCGCGCTGCGATCGGCCAAGGCGGTGCTCTGTTTCTGGTCGCCTCGGTATTTCTTCTTCGGCTGGTGCGTCACCGAGTGCCGCGCGGCTCTCGGGCGGGACGCCATGGTGGCCGTGCGGCTGCGGGCTTATGAGCCGTCGACGCCGCCGGAAGATCTACGCGGGCACGCGCCTTTTGACCTGGCGGATTGGGCGGGCGAGGCGGATCACTGGGGCTGGCGCGCCACGCTGGCCGCGCTGAGCGAGCGGGTCGGGCGCGATCTGACGGCGCCGGCCGCGCCCGCGCGAGACGCCGGCCCGCTGGGCGGGTTCGCGGCGATCGACACCGTGTTCGACCAGGAGCGCTCGCGCATGGCGTCCGCGGCGGAGCGCGTGGCCAAGATTTTCGCAGAGGCGCCCGGTCACATTTTTCGCGATCCTTTGAAAGACGGCGGCGAAGGCCCGGCGCTCTGCGTGATCCCGGCCGGTCGCTTCCAGATGGGCTCCCCGGAGGACGAGCCCGGCCGCAGCCCCAGCGACGGGCCGCTCCGCCAGGTGATCCTCCGCCAACCCTTCGCCCTCGGTCGGCTCGCGGTGACCTTCGAGGAATACGACGCCTTTTGCGCCGCGACGGGTCGCGCGCCGCCGCCCGACTGCGGTTGGGGCCGCGGCAAACGCCCGGTGATCAACGTGTCCTGGGCGGACGCGCAGGCCTATTGCGCCTGGCTCGGCAAGCAGGCCCAAGCGCCCTATCGCCTGCCGTCG
>JBCCTM010000149.1:0-8000 GCA_039198535.1 Pseudomonadota bacterium | reverse complement strand
GGGTCGGATCGTCGCCGGGGAAGTAGTTGGCCGGCACCTGGATGGCGCGGCCCGCCTGGTGGTCCCGCTGATACTCCTCCGCGAGCGAGGTCGTATCGTATTCAATGTGATTGAACATGTAGACAGCGCGCCGCGCCGGCTCTTCAAGCAGGCAGAGGCCCGTGGCCGGGCTGTCGGCGAGCACCTCGATCTGGTCCGGCAGTTGGTCGGCGCGCACCTCCGTCCAGCGCGAGACCGGGACGGAGAAATCGTCTGAGAGCCCGCGCATATAGGGCGAGCCGACGGCGCGGTTTTTATGTCGGTAGCACCCAAACGCTTTCTGCGGCAGCTCGTGTTTTTCAACGCCATGGAAGTGCCGCAGCATCGCCTGGGCGCCCCAGCAAATCGCGAAAGTCGACTGCACATGGGCGTCCGCCCAATCGAATATTTCGCGGAGCTCCCCCCAATAATCCACGTCCTCGAAAGGCAGCCGCTCCACCGGCGCGCCGGTGACGATCATTCCGTCGAAGCGGCGGGCGCGGATCTCCTCCCAGGGGCGGTAGAACGCCTCCAGATAAGCGGCGGGCGTGTTTTTCGATTGATGGGCGGTGGTGCGCATCAGGGTGAGATCGATCTGCAGCGGCGTCGCCCCAATCAGCCGCGCGAATTGCGTCTCCGTACGGCTCTTATTGGGCATCAGATTCAGCAGCGCGATCTGCAGCGGCCGCACATCCTGCCGGAGCGCCGTCTCCTCCGACATCACCATCACCCCTTCGCGCGCCAAGGTCTCAGCGGCGGGAAGCCCAGATGGAATTTTGATCGGCATTCGGGAAGAGCGTCCTCTGACGGCGCGCTGTTATTTGCGGAGAGACGCGCAGATACGCCGCGGGGCTCTTAAGAGCAAGGGGAGGCGCGCCAGGCACAAGCGCGCGTCTTGTGAAGCCTCAGCGCCGCTGCCTTTAAACCGACGTGCGGGCCGCGCGACGAAGAAGGGCGGAGCAGCGATCTCCGCCGCCGCCCCGCCCCGCATGCCGTCCCTTGAACGCCGCGCCTTTGCGCCAGCTCTACTCCGCCGCCAGGGGGGGGCGCCCGCCGTGAGCAGCCGCCGGCTGCGGCGCCGGTTCTTCCCGCCAGGCCTCCGCGTCCCACGCGTCATCGGCCGGGCCGGCCCAGGCTTTCGCCACGGCGTCGGCCTCCGGCTCCAGGCCTTGGGCGCGGGCCATCATCCGCGCCAACGCGATCTCCACCCACACCCGCGCCGCGAGCGCCGAGGGCGTCACGATCAGGGTCAACAGCGTTGCGAAGCCGAGGCCGAACACCACCGCCGTCGCCAACTGGATCCACCACATGGCGCTGGGCGAGCCTATGCTGATGGCCAAGGCCGCGAAGTCGATGGAGGTGGCGAACATCATGGGTGTCAGGCCCGCCATGGTCGTCACGCTGGTCAGCACCACGGGGCGCAAGCGGTGCTCGGCCGTGCGCGAGATCGCCTCCAGCCGGCCCATGCGTTTGGCGTACTCCTGATAGGTGTCGATCAGCACGATGTTGTTGTTCACGACGATGCCGGCCAGCGCGACGATCCCGGTGCCGGTCATGATGATCGAAAAGGTCTGACCCATCAGCAAAATGCCGATCAGAACGCCGCCCACGGACATCGCCACCGCCGACAGCACCAACACGCTGTTATAGACGCTGTTGAACTGCGCCAGCAGGATCAGAAAGATCAGGCCCAGCGCGGCGAACATCGCCCCGCCGAGGAAGGCGGCGGTCTCCGCCTGCTCTTCCTGATCGCCCACAAACGAGACTTTGGCGCCCGCCCAATTTGCGGGCTCCGCCGCTTTCAGCTCGGCGACTTTCTCCTGCAAAGCGGCGATCATCGCGTTGTCGTTGTACCCAGCCGCGACATCGGCGCGGATAAGGTAGAAGCGCACGCCGTCCCGGCGCGAGATCGCGCCCTGCGCCGGCTCGGCGGTCCGCGTGACAAAGTTCGACAGCGGCGACACGCCTTCATTGGTGGCGATCCGCAGAGCGTCCATTCCCTCCAGCGTACGCGTATCCGCGCGGAACCGCGCGAGCACGTCTATGGCCTCGTCGCTGTCGTCTGGGGTGGTGTCATCCAACACGACGCCGCGGGTGGAGAGCTGCACTAAGGCGCCGATGGTGCTCATGTCTGCGCCAAACCGGCCCGCCGCGGCGCGATCGACATCCAAGCGCCATTGCAAGCCCGGCAGGGGGCGTGTGTCGTCAATTGCGATCAGCCCCGGGGTGCTGCGGAGAAGGGCCTCCACCTGGTCCGAAACCGCCTCAAGGCGGCGCTGATCGGCGCTGGTGACCTGCACCTGGACGGGTTTGCCCTGCTGCGGACTGTCTTCGATGATCTTCAGCTCCGGCGTCACCCCGGGCAGCTCCGCGGTTACGGCGCGGATCTCCTCCATCACCTCTAAGCCGCGCCGATCTCGGCTGAAACGCTCTTGCCAAGGCTCAAGTTCGATTTGCAACTGCCCGATGCTGTCCTGGGGCGTCTCCGTCCCGAAAACTTCAAGACCGCCTCCGCCCGAGAAGGCGAACACGCCGCCGACGCCGTCGACCGCCAGCACGCGTTCCTCCGCTTTGCGCACCAGGCGGTCCATTTCAGCGGGCGAGAAGTTGCCGAGAGCCCGCACATGCAGGATCGCGCGCACCGGTTCGGTCGCCACGAAAAACTCGGTGCCGTTGTTGTTGGAGCCGTACACCGAGAAGATCGTAAACACACCGCCGGCGGCGAGGCCTAGGGCCATGACGATTGCAATCGGACGGCCGATCAAGCGGCGGATGAAGCCGCCGAACCACGTGGCGAACGGACCCTGCGTCGGCTGCTGCGGCGCACTCTCTTCCGGCGCTGCGCCGCGGCCGCGGCCGCGGCGGAAGAGATTGCCCACCCGCGCAATCGCTTCGCCGCTCACGGCGCCGATGACGGGCAGGAAGATCAGCGCCGTGATCAAGGACGCCGTTAGCACGAAGATCAGGGTAATCGGCAGCAGGCGCATGAATTCGCCAGGC
The DNA here is from genome assembly GCA_039198535.1 of Pseudomonadota bacterium. Classification (GTDB taxonomy): domain Bacteria; phylum Pseudomonadota; class Alphaproteobacteria; order Rhodobacterales; family Rhodobacteraceae; genus JALEGB01. The sequence goes on along the minus strand of JBCCTM010000149.1, from coordinate 4,982 downwards.
ATGCCCGGCCAAAACAGCATCGGCAAAAACGCCGCGAGGGTGGTCGCGGTGGAGGAGGTGATCGGCCACACCATCCGCCGCGCCGCCTTCGCATAGGCTTCGTTGGGCGCTGCGCCCTCGCGCATGTAGCGATCGGCTAATTCCGCCACCACGATCGCGCCGTCGACCAGCATCCCCACCGCCAGGATCAGGCCGAACATCACCATATTGTCGACCGAGAAGCCGAGCACCGCGAACAGCGCGAAGGCGAAGACGAACGAGGCCGGAACCGCGAAGCCGACCAGCAGCGCCGAGCGGACGCCGAGCGCGATGAACACCACGAGCATCACGAGCATCACCGCGGTCGTGACAGACGCCTCCAACTGGCCAACCATATCCTCGACCTCGACCGACTGGTCCTGCACGAAGCCGAGTTCGATGGTGTCCTGCAGCGTCTGCGGCCAGCTTTGCTCCAGCGCCAAGGCGGCGGCCCGAACCGCCGCGACGGTGTCGATGATGTTCGCCTCGGGCCGCTTTTTCACCTGTAGCGCCATGGCGGGCTGGCCGTTGAACCGGGCGGCGCCCTCGGCATCTTCGAAGGTGCGGCGGATGTCAGCGATCTCGCCCAACCGAACCACCCGGTCGCCATCGACGACCACCGGGATTTCCGCCGCGTCCTCGGCGGTTTCAAAGGAGCCCGGCACCGTCACGGACGCGCTGGTGGTCCCCTGGCGGAGCGCGCCGGCGGCCACCAACCGATTGTTGGCCTGCACCAGGTTCACCAATTGCCCGGCCGAGACGCCGAGCGCCTCCATTTTCGTGGGGTCGAGCACCGCTTCGAGAACTTCGTCGCGGGCGCCGGTCAATTCCGCCTCCAGCACGCCGGGGAGGCTTTCGAGTTCCCGCTGCAAAGCTCTGGTGGCCTGCAAGCGCGCGCGCTCCGGCGCGGAGCCCGAGACCGCCACAATGACCACGGGCACCTCTTGGAGGCTGATCTCGGCGATGTTGGGCTCATCCGCCTCGGCGGGCATTTCCGTGCGCGCCCGATCCACGCGATCGCGCAGATCCGCCAGGCGCGCCGGCTTATCCCAGCCTTGTTCGAACTCGAGCAGCGCGACGCCGTAGCCCTCGCTGGCGAAGGTATCGAGCGTTTTCAGAGTTTTGATGTCGCGGATCTCTTGCTCGAGAGGCTTCAGGAGCAATCGCTCGACATCGGAGGCGCTCGCGCCATCCAACGGCACCGACACATACAGCGCCGGGATGTCCACTTCCGGAGCGCCTTGGCGCGGCAAAGAGACATAGGCTGAGACGCCGAACACCACCGCCAGGGTGATCAGCGCCAGCATCATGCGGGTGCGGCCAAGCGCCCAGTCGATCAAGCCGTTCATCGGGTCGTCTCCTCAGCCGGCGCTTGGAGGGCGGCTTCGACGTCCGGGGTCTCCCGGGGCGCCGTCCGCACAGGCGCGCCGTCGGATACGTAATACTGGCCTGTCACGATGATCTCCGCCTGCTCCGGCGGGCCATCGATCCATGCGCCGCCTTCCGCCTCGCCCAGCACGGTCACCGGTTGGAAGCGGGCGGTCCCGTTTTCGGCCAGCATCACGCCCAGCCGCCCGGCCGCGTCGAGCATCAGCGCGGTGCGCGGCGTCAGATGAGCGCGGCGCGCGCCATGCGCGATGTGCATGGTGGCCGTCGCGCCGTCTCGCACCGGCCCTCCGGGCGTGTCGAGGCTGTTGGGCGCGGTGGCCTCCACGCGGAAAGTGCGCGTGCGGGCGTCCGCCGCGCGGGCGACGAAGCTCACACGGGCGGCGATGCGCCGGCCGTCGACGAGATGCGCCGTCACGCGCTGGTTCATCCGCACTTTGCCAATCTCGCTCTCGGCCGCGAAGCCGACGAAGTGGATGGGGTCGAGGGTGTAGAGTGTGGCGCAGGGCGTGCCGAGGGAGAGCAGCGAGCCAAGCTCCGCCGTGTCCGTCTCAAGCCACCCGTCGAAGGGCGCGGTCATTTGCGTACGGCGAATATCCAGTTCGATCGCCGCCACCGCCGTTTGCGCCGCCGCGAGCGCCGCGCGGTCGGCGGCGCGCGTGGTCTCCGCGGAGAAGCCGCGCTTGCCGAGCTGCTCGGACGCCTTGGCCACCGCTTCCGCCTCAAGCAGGCGCGCCTGGGCCTCGGCGAGCTGCGCGGGGCGCTCCCCAGGCTCAATTGTGCAGAGCGCCTCGCCCTTCCGAATGTAGGCGCCTTTCCGGCGGGGCTCCGACATCACGAGGCCGGCGGTCTGCGCAGACACGGTGACCCGGCGCGCGGCTTCAGAGACGCCGCGGAGCTTCAGCACCGCCGGAAAGTCCTGGGCGGTGCTGACCATCGTCTCCACAAGGGGCGTGGCCGGGGCCCGGCCGCCGACCGCCGCGGCGTCCTGCGCCGACGCCGAGATCCCCATCGCCGAGGCGCCAAGCACGCCGAGACCGACCGCCATGGCCATCGGCAGAGACGTTCGGCCCGCCGACCGAGGGGCCTCGCCAGGGTTTGGCCGCTGAGAAGCGCGCAGCCCGGCGCCGACGTCCTGTGTCATCCGTTGGTTCTCCGTTCGCCCATTCAAAACGGACGTTTCGCACCCGCAATATGGACCACGCCCATCCCGTGTCCCTGACCCAGTGGATTCGCGCCGCTTATGCTACGCGAAAGGTTAACGCGACCATCATCGCTGTCCTGAGCCTGCGGAAAAACGCCTGTAAACCCGCCTCTTCTCCACCAACTGAACCTCGTGGTGGCGGCTGCGCTGAAAATTCTCTGATTTTTTCACACATCCGGAACCGATAGATCGTGCGTTTTTGCGTCGCATCAAGGGCTCGTGACCGCGCCACCCCGGCGCGTTTCTTCTCGGAGACGGTTCGCCTCAGGGCGCGGCGCGCTGCGCGCCTCGCAATTCGGGCAGTTGCTCTCGTCGTGCAAACTCGCGCAGAGAAGGGACTTGGCTCCTCAAACGCTGCCGGGAGAAAGCGATGTCGACCCAAAACGGCGCCCCCGAGGCGGAAACAGCGGCGCAGCCGCGGCGCAAAAAAATGACCGTCCCCGCGTTTATCGCCCGAAAAGGCGACGAGCCTTTGGTCTGCCTCACCGCATACACCGCCCATGTGGCGCGCCTTTGCGACGCCCATTGCGATATGCTGCTGGTGGGCGACAGCCTTGGGATGGTGATCCATGGCATGCCCAATACGCTTGGCGTGACCATGGAGCACATGATCATGCACGGCCAGGCGGTGACGCGGGGGGCGTCTAAGGCGCTGGTGGTGGTGGATATGCCCTTCGGCAGTTTTGAGGAGAGCCCCGAGATCGCGTTTCGGAACGCGGCGCGCATTGTCAAAGAGACGGGATGCCACGCGGTTAAACTCGAGGGCGGCGTTGAGATGGCGCCGACCATCGATCACCTCTCCAAGCGCGGCGTGCCGGTGTGCGCCCATATTGGCCTTATGCCGCAGAACCTAAATGTGGCGGGCGGTTTCAAAACCAGAGGGCGCGACGAGGCCGAGTGGGAGACAATCCTGGCCGACGCCGACGCCGTCGCGGAGGCCGGGGCCTTCGCGGTGGTGGTGGAAGGCGTGGTGGAGCCGTTGGCCCAAAAAATCACCGAGCGGCTCTCTGTGCCGACCATCGGGATCGGCGCGTCGGCGCGCTGCGACGGACAGATTTTGGTGTTCGAGGACATGGTCGGCCTGTTCCCGCGCATCCCCACTTTCGTCAAACGCTACGGCGATATGGAGGGGATGATGAAAGCCGCCATTGAGACCTACGCCGATGAGGTGCGCGCCCGCGCCTTTCCCGGCGACCAACATGTGTACGCCCAAAAGAAAGACTGAGCTTTGAACCCGCGCCGCCCGCGGCTAGAAGGCGGGGAACAAACGGCGCGCGCGCTTCTGTCGCGGCGCGCGGCGGCGGCCGCAATATGCGGTGGAGACGGACGGATGGCATCGTGAGCAGCAATGACAGCGCCGCTGGCGGCCGGGCGTCGAAGGGGCGCAAGGGCCGGAAAGGCGGCAAGACGACGAGCGCGGAGGACGAGCGCGCCGATCTGATGCGCCGCGCCGAGGCCGATCTGTTCATCGACGAGGTGACGGAGGAGCTGCAAAAGGAGCAGGCCTACAAATATTTCCGTCGCTACGGACCCTATGTGGCGGCGGTGATCGTCGCCATTGTCGCGGCGGCCTCTTTCTTTGAGTTCCAACGGGCGGCGGCGATCGCGTCGGCGCGGGAATCGGGCGGCGCGCTGCTGGCGGCCCAAGATGCCGAGAGCCCCGCGGTCGGGTTTGGCGAGGCGGCCGAGAACCTTGCGGGACCGGCCGCGGCCATTGCGCGGCTCCATGCCGGGGCGGCCCATGCAGACGCGGGCGAGCAAGCGGCCGCCGCCGAAGCCTTCACCGCGGCCGCCAACGGTTTCGACGGCGCGGCGGTGTATTCGGACCTTGCTTTGATCCGCGCAGCGCTCGCCGGTTTCGACGACGCCTCGCCGGACCAGTTGATCACGTCTTTGGAGCCGCTGGCGGGCCAGGATCGTCCTTATCGCCCGCTCGCACTGGAGTTGTTGGCTCTGGCGGAGGTCAGGGCCGGTCGGTTGGAGGCGGCGCGGGAGTACCTCGATGAGGCGCTGCAAGAGGATCTGACCACGCCGGAGCAACGGCGCCGTCTCAGCGCGCTGCTCGAAGGCGTTGGCGGCGCGCCGCCATCCGAAGCGGATGCGCTCGGCGCGGTGAACTAGACGCATGAGAGCCGGCCCCGTGAGATCGAGGCTCGGCGCTTCTGAGATGACAATAATTTAGGGGGCGACCAGGGAGATGACCATGATGTTTCGAAGTTCGCCCGATAGGCTCGGATCGTCCGCCAGCCGTGCGTCGCGGCTCCTCGCGTCCCGCCTTCGGGCAGGCGTCACTCTAAAGACGCCGACGATCGCGATCGTCGCGGCGCTGGGGGTCAGCGGATGCAGTTCACTCGATTTCGATTTCTTGGGCCAG
>JBCCTM010000148.1:0-8046 GCA_039198535.1 Pseudomonadota bacterium | reverse complement strand
GGTGGAGATCCCGCACCGCGCTCTCTAAGGACAACAAGCGGGCCCGCTGGTCCATTAAGGCCTGGTCATGCCTGCGATCGGCCTCGCGCCGCTCCGCCAACTCTTCGGCGAAGCGCTCTTTCGGCACGCCCACGCCGCTGAGCCGCAGCTCGATAAAGTCGCGTCGAAGCTCCTCCAAATGGCGCCGGGCGTCATCCAGGGACTCGCGCAGGTTGACCAACTCCGCATGCGCGAAGCCAAGGGCGGCCGCGATGCTGAGAATGGCGAACAAATGTCGCCGCACCCAGCCCAGCGCGGCGTCGCCCGCGCCGTTTATCAATTCGCTCATGAGATCAACTCGTTTCTGATTGTGGTCGCATGTCCCGCGATGGATCGCGCAGCGCCGAAGGGGCTGGGCGTGGCGGGGTCTTGGATCGCGTTCAGCTTCAGGCCGGTCTGCAGCTCGCCTCCGCGGGCGGCGGTGTCGAGTTGAGCGTTGCTGAAGCGCACCTGATCGCGCACGCCCTCATTGGCGCGCCCTTCCTGGGCCCCAAGGTCCCGGATCAGGGCGTTCAGCGACAACCCCGCCGATCCGCGCTCTCCCGCGGAGGTGCGGGCGCTTTCGCGCCGCCGCAGGGCCTGGCGTTTGTTTTTATCAATTTCACGCGACGCGGCGGCGCGATCCGCCTGCCGCTTCAGGGCGATCTCGTCGTATTTGTTGATGGTCTGCTGGCGCACCAGGGCGCGTTGGCGGTCATTGGCGCGCTTCTGCGCTTGGACGGCTTGGTTATCCTGCAGATAGCCGCCGGCGGCGCTGAGGACGCCAAGGGTGGCGGTCACAACTGGGTGGCACATGGAAAAGCTCCTTTTGCGGTTGGAAGAGTGTGGGGGCGCGGCGCAAAGCCGACAGATCGCGCGTCGCCAAGGCGCGCGAACTCCAGGAAAGGCCGCCCCGTCGGTCCGACGGGCGTGCGGCGGAGGAAGGTGAAGCCGCACCATCGCAGCCAACGGTGATGAACGATGTTTCGCGCATCGGCGATGTTGGTCAGCAGGTCGAATTCGGCGCAGATCCGATCTCGCCAGACGCGGCTCGCGCGAAGAAAGGGCCGCGCCGCGCCCTCAATGAGCGGACTGCCCAACATCCACGGCGCGCCAACGCGCAGCGCCGTCTCAGCGGACAGCGGGGCGACGCCGAACATGGCGATGAGCCGACCGTCTGCGGCCACGGCCGTGTAGGGCTCGCGGGACAGGCGCAGACCGTCAATGAGGGCCTCGAGCGGGGTGGAGCCCGCCGCATCGAGCTCCCGCCGATCGGCGGGCCGCAGATGCGGGGCCAAAAGCGCCGGGTCTTGTATTCTCGACGGCCGGACGCCGATCCGCCCAGGACGCCACGGCGCCGCCGCGGGGGGCGGCGCCGTTATGCTGGTGCTCATGACACTCTCCCTTTTTTTGGGGGGGGGATGGTGAGACGCTCATCAACAGTGAAGAGAGCGTGATGCATAGGCGCGATCATTTACGAAGTATTTTTCAGTATAGGTGCAAATTTGAGAGAAATTTTCACAAGCTTGGCCGGACCCCACAGAATAGCGGCGTGACTTCAAGCGATTTATTATTCAAAAGAAAACGATATCGGCGCAAAATCAAAGTACGAATGCACTAAGACAGGCGCAAAAATGACCGTCACCCGGATTTTTACAATCGCTTTCTTATTTGTCGGGTTGCTAGCCGTAGCGAAGTTTGCGGCGTCTGGATATGGCGCGTTCAGCGACTATCGGACCATCGCGCAAATGCGGGCGACGGCCAGCGCCGCCACAAAAGCAATCGACGCCACCGTCGCTTTATCGTTGGAACGCAGCGTGATGGAAGTTGCGCTCGCGCTGGATGACCCGATCCCGACCGCGTTCCGCGCCATCATCTCCAAGCAGCGGGAAAAGGCCGAGCGCGGCTTCGATCAGGTTTTGGCGGAGCTTGATGCTTTGCCGGGCACCGACAGCATCGCCGAATTCCGACAGACCCTCGTCGCGCGTCGCGCGGAAATGGACGCGTTACGACGGCGCATCGACATCCAAATCAACGCGCCGCTGAGCGAGCGGAACATCTCAGAGATCACAGCGCTGCCGATCGAGTTCAATGACGGGATTGGCACGCTCAAAGCGACCGTGGGTTGGTTGCGCTATGATGTGACCTTGGTGAGCCCGGTCGCCAAGGCGCTCCAATCGATCCAGTCTCGCAGTTGGGAGGCGCGCGAATATGCAGGGCGCGCGCGCACCGCCTACGCCATCGCCACCCTCCGCGCCCAAGCGATCCCCGACGACGCCGCTTTGCCCGTGAAACTTGACCGCGATCGCGCCGATCAAGCGTGGCGCGGCCTCGTGAAAATCGCGCGGACCCTCAAGGAGAACGCGGCGCTTCGCGAGCGGATGGACGCCGTCGAACAGGCGTATTTCACCGATTATCTGAGCGTGGCTGACCGCATCGATCGGATCTCCGCGCAAGAGAGCGCTGACGTGGCGCGCGCCTATGGCGTCGAATTCCGCGAGTTTTTCGCCCTGTCAAACGCGGGGCTCGACGCGCTGGCCAAGCTGGCCAATGTCGCCGGCGGCGAAATCTCGGCCTATTGGCGCGAGCGCGAGACCAAGGCGTTCTTTGCGTTGATCTTCTCCGTCCTCCTTCTCTGCGCGCTGATCGGCGTGATCTGGGCGGCCATCAGCGTGGTGCGGATGCGGGTCACGCGCCGGCTTGAGGAAGCGACCGCGGCGTTGACGCGGGTCTCGGACGGCGATCTTCAGGTTGATCTGCAAGCGAAACCTTCGGACCTCAAGGAGATCGCGGCGCTGGTCATGGCCGTGGCGGCCTTCCGCGACAAGCTCGTGGAGCTCCAGGACACCGAGAACCGCGCCACCGCGGACGCCGCCGCCCTTGAGGCGCGGGCGCAGATGCTGGGGGCGCTGCAGGGAGAGCTATCCAGCGTCGTCTCCAACGCGGTGATCGGCGACTTCACGGGCCGCGTGCCCGCGATGTTTGAAGACGAGGAGCTCAACGAGTTCGCCCATGATGTGAACCGCTTGCTGGAGACCGTGCATGGCGGCGTCGGCGAGACGGGCCGGGTGTTGGCCGCCATGGCCAAAGGCGACCTCGACACGCGCATGGAAGGCTCATTTTTTGGCGCCTTCGCGGAGCTGCAATGCAACGCCAATGAGACGGTCGAGCGCTTAGACGAACTTGTCGCCAAGATCGCCGCCAACTCGGGCCAAGTGCGGAGCAGCGCAGGCGAGATCACCGGCGGCGCGGAAGATCTGTCCTCCCGCGCCGAGCATCAGGCGTCCGCCCTTGAGGAGACCGCCGCGACGATGGAGGAGATGTCCGCGTCGATTAAGTCCAACGCCGACAACTCCGCCAGCGCCAGCGCGCTGGCCGGAGAAGCGAGCGGACGGGCCGCGGCAGGCGGCGCCATCGTGGCGAGCGCGGTGACGGCGATGCATGAAATCGAGACGAGCGCGACCAAGATCGCCGACATCATCAGCGTGATCGACGGCATCGCCTTCCAGACCAATCTGCTCGCCCTCAACGCCGCCGTTGAGGCCGCGCGGGCCGGGGATGCGGGCAAGGGCTTCGCCGTCGTCGCGTCCGAAGTGCGCGCGTTGGCGCAACGCTCTTCCGACGCGGCGCGGGACATCCGAGGCCTCATTGAGACAAGCGCCGGACAGGTCTCGGAAGGCGTGCGCCTGGTGCGCGAAACGGGCGCCTCGCTCGAAGGGATCGCGACGTCGATCGGAGAGGTGGAGAGCGCCGTGCGGGACATCGCGTCGGCCAGCGTCGAACAGGCTTCAGGCGTGGAGGAGATCACCTCGTCCATCAGTCACATGGACCAGATGACGCAGCAAAACGCCGCTGTGGCGGAGCAAAGCGCGGCCACGGCGCGGGAGCTGACGGCCGGGGCCGAGCGCCTGCAAGCGTTGTTGACCTTCTTCAAATCCGCGTCGATCGCCGCCGATGCGCCGACGGCCGAGGCCGCGTCGTCCGCCACCGCCCGTCCGGAAGCGGCGGACGAAAGCGCCGACGACAGCGCGTGGCGCGCCGTGGCGGCCGAGCCGCCGCAGGCCGCGCTCGCGCAGCAGGACACGGCTCGCGACGAGGCGTGGGCGGAGTTCTAGCGCTGCGCGGAGACGCCGGGCGGGCGTCTCTCGGCGGGCGCCCGCGGCGCCCCCGGGAGGAAAGGGTGATCGCCGAACTCGGAGATTTGTGCAATGCGCTCCCGAGCTGCGCCAAGACGGCGCGTGTGAGGGAGGGGACGATGGCGCAGGCGGATCGGGCGTTGGTGACGCTTGAGCGGGATAACGGCGTTGGCGTGGTCACCTTGGCTCGGCCCGAGAAGCACAATGCGCTGAGCCGGGCGCTGCTTGGTCAGCTTGTGGCGCGGATCGAGGAGGTGAACGCCGACCCCGCGCTGCGGGTCGCCATCCTGCGGGCGGAGGGGCCGAGTTTCTCCGTTGGCGACGATCTCGAGGAGATGCTGCAGGGCGCGCCCCGTGAAGCCGACGTGGCCGAGGTGGTCGGGCTGTTCCAAGACGTCACCCGCGCGATCATGTTTTCCGACGTGATCCATATCGGCGCGGTCGACGGGCTCGCGGTCGGCGGCGCGTTCTCCTGGCTGCTCAATTGCGATGTGACCTTCCTCGGGCCGAACGCGCAGGGGTTTCTCCCTGAGGCCAAGCATGGGCTGTTTCTCTCCGGCGGCCTCTCTTTACTGCTGCCGCGTCGTGTGGGCGCGGCGCGCGCCATGTCTTGGCTGCTCAGCGGGCGACGGATCTCGGCGCAAGAGCTGATCGAGGCCGGTGTGGGCCTCGCCGCGCCGAACGGCGCAGCCGCGGCCGCCGCCGCGTTCGCCGCGCCGCTCGTTGAGTATCCGCCGCGCGCGCTGGCCGCCTTCAAGGGGGATGTGCGCAGCGAGAGCCGGGAGGACCTAGAGCGGGCCCTGGCGGTGGAGACCAAAAGGCTGTTCCAATCGGCCTCAGATCCTGAGCTCCTGACCCGGATCGCCGCCGCCCTGCGGAAAGGGTGACGCCCCAGGAGGCGCGCGGCGCGCCCGTCTCGGCGCTGAGCGCCTAGCCGCCCCCGCCGGGGTTGAGGATCGCCTCCCAGCGCTCAAGATACACCTGCAACAGCTCGATGAGCGTTCCATCCGGATCTGTGCAGACCGCGACGTCGCCCAGCTCCAAATGACCGCTGGTGGGCTCTGACAAGAACGCGACGCCCTCCCCTTTCAGATGGGCGACATCCGCCACAAGATCCTGTGAAATCAGACAGATGCGAACAAGCCCTCGATCGGCGTTGTTGAGGGGCGGCGTCGGCGGCGCGGCCCCATCCGCGCCTTCCAACTGGATCAGGTCGATCTTGGGAAAGGTGTCGCCCAATTGCATAATCACCGCGCGGCCCCTCGCCCCCTCGGGCAGGCCATAGGCGGCGGCGAGGGCGTCGGCGAGCGGCTTCGGCTCGGGACCGCGATCCAGCCCCAGATAGGGGATGGCGGGGATGAAGATCGTGAAGCCGAGACGCTCATAGAACGCGATCGACCGCTCCAGATCGCTCACCTTGATGTTCATATGGCCCCCGCCGAACCGCCCCGAGGGGCCGCTCGCCTCTGTGGACGCCGCCCGGCGCGCCATGAGGGGCGCGGCGGCGAGGCCAGCGCCTCCCGCCAAAAGCGCCCGCCCCATCCCGCGCCGGCTGATCACCGGACCTCTCCGTCTCGGCTGATCCTTGTGTTCGCCCATGAAAACAAAACCTCCCATTGAATTGCCCGCGCGGGCCCGCTCGCAGACCCGCCAAGGGGGGCCAGCTAACCGATCCGGCCGCATAAATTACAATCTTCAAATCGGCGTTGCGCCCGTGAAGCGCGGCGTGTGACGCGCGGCCGCCGGCCTCAACCCTCGGCCAGGCGGTGTTCATGACTGAGCACGCCCATGATCCACTCATCCACCCACGCGTCGCCAACCAGAGCAGCCTCGCGTTCGGTCCCCTCATGCACAAAGCCGCACGCGGCGTAGCAGCGGATCGCCCGTTGGTTATAGGCGAGCACCCGTAGATCGACGCGATGGAGACCCATGCTTCCGAAGGCGTGGTGAAGGGTCAGGCGAACCGCCTCTCGCCCGATACCGCGGCCCAGATGCGTCTCTGCGAACAGACCAATGGCGAGGCGCGCGCGCTTATCCGCCTTCCGCCAGGCGTGGAGCCGCACATGTCCGACCGGATCGCCGTCGCACAGGATGATCTTTGCGAACGGGTGATCCCGCAACCATCGAAGCCAGCCCTTGGAGCGCTCACGGTCCGCGCGCGGCGGCGCGCCGCTGTCGCCGCCATACATCCGCACGATCTCAGGCGTCGGCGGATGCGAGAAATGCACATGCGCGTCCTCCTCTTGAGGATCACGCAGGAGGACCGACGGCCGGGGCTCTTCCATAGTCATTTGTAAGACCTCGATGCTCGCTCGGAAAACGTCAGGGCAGCGAAGATCGTATCACGGGGCGCGCCGCAAGCCGGCGCTGACCCCCGCCGCCGCTCGGGTTTGCGTTGCCTCGCCAGGGATCAAGCGCCACGCGCCGCGCTTTTGAAAGTGGGATCAATTGACGGGGTGGGCGCGCCCCAGGTTGTTGCCCAGGTCGCGCCCCAGGTCGCGCCCCAGGTCGCGCACCATGACGACGGCGGCGTCCCGCTGGCGAATGACGCTTCCATCGACGGTGGCTGACCTCCGAGAAAATCGCATTGCAAGCTTTCGGCGGCGAAGGGAGAAGGAACAGGCGGGATCACCGCCATATCGTCCGCCCTGTTGAGCGAGCCGCGCGCGACATGCTCGCTGATCGTCGGGAAGGCGCAATCGAGGGGGGAGGGCCATGAGGGTCTTACGTTGGGCGGCCGTGGCCCTGGTGACGATTTCGACCGCGCTCATTGCGACGCTCTGGTCGACCGGCCACGAGCTCGGGCCGCGGCGCGCCGTCGACATGACCGCCCGGAGCGCGCCTTCCGACATCGCCTTCATTGAGGCGAACGGTGTTCGGTTCGGCTATCTATCCGAGGGTCGTGGTCCACTGGTGCTGCTGTTCCATGGATATCCGGAGACCCTGCATTCTTGGCGGGCGGTGCAACGACGCCTCGCCGCCGCCGGATACCGCGCGGTCGCCGTCGGGATGCGCGGCTATCCCCCGTCGGAGGCGGCGGACGATTACGCCGTCGCCGCCTTGGGCCGCGACGTCGTCGCGCTGATCGACGCCTTCGGCGCGCGGCGCGCCGCCATCGTCGGTCACGATTGGGGCGCGAGCGCCGTGTATGAGGCGGCCTTCATCGCGCCGGAAAAGATCGCGGCGTTGGTGGGAATGTCGGTCCCGCATCCCCTGGGGATCGAAGGCTTCGACGTGATCGGCGAGGCCCCGCATTTTCTCTATTACCAGTCCCCGTTCGCGGAACGGCTGGTCTGGAGTCACGACTTCCAACATGTGCGCGATATTTATGCGCTTTGGGCCCCAACGTTTGAGACGCCGGACGCGGAAGTCCAAAACGTGATCGCCGCCTTCGAGCAGCCGGGGGCCATTGACGCCGCTTTGGCGTACTATCGCGCCTTGTTCTGGAACGGCGACGACAACCGACGCTTGGGCCCGTCGGATGTTCTGTCGACCCCAGCGCTGGTGATCGCTGGGGACCGGGACGGCGCGGCGCCGCTGGCGTTGTTCGAAAAGGCGGCCCCGGCGTTCATCGGACCCTATACGCCGCTGACGCTCCGCGACGTCGGCCATTTTCCGCAGCTCGAGGCGCCCGGCGCGGTGGCAGACGCGATGATCGCGTTCTTTGCGGCGCATTACCCGCCCGCCGGTCCAGGGCGACCAGCGACGCCCCAATAAGCGCGCCGCGCGTCGCGGCCCTCCGCCCGAAAACCGCCGCGGTGGCGGCGCGGTGGCGCGGGTCGGTTTTGTAGGCCGGGTGGCCAAAGCCGCCCGACACCGCCAGCCCTCAGCATTGCGGGCGATAGGTGTCGGAACGGCATGCGGGCCAGTGGGGCCGCGGCGGAAGCTCTAT
>JBCCTM010000147.1:0-8066 GCA_039198535.1 Pseudomonadota bacterium | reverse complement strand
GTTGCGCGGCGCGCGGGGTGGCGCCCAAGCGGCGCGCCGCGCCGGCCAGCGCGCTTGAGCGGCGCGCAGCCTATCCAACCCGGCGATTATCGCCTCCCGAGCGAAACCGTCCCCGCTCTTTTCGCGCAATTGCACAGCTCTTGCTTCTCTCGCCTCCGAGGCATGAGAGGTTTGCGCGATGGCTTTTGTCAGGCTCCCAGACGATGTCCGCGGCTTCGCGACGCGGCACGCGACCGGCCGGATCGTCAGTTTCGAATTTAGCGTCTTCGCGGGCGAGGCGATCTCCGTCTCCCGCAGCGACGAGGAGCGCACAAACCGTAGGCGCGGCGCCCCGCGGCCCGACGGCCGGCGAACGCTCCGCTTGAGCTCACCCGAGACGGACAAGCAATTCGCCTTCGCCACCCTGCCGGAAGATCTGGTTTTTGAGGGAGATATGGCGGCGGTGATCGCAGTAATGCCGTCGGACGGACGCAACGGGCCCATTGTGGGCGTCGCCAACCTCGACGTCGATGAACGCGTGGATTTCCGCGGTCGCGAGAGCGAAATCTTACGGATGATCACCGGCGAGCGCCGGGACTACAGGCGCGGCGGCGCCCTGCGCGCCGCATGGGCCCGGGCGACGGCGGTCAGCGCGCTGTTGGGCGGCGGTGGTTTTGTGGCGGCGGCGTATCTGCGGCAGCCTGAGTTGGCGGCGGCGACCTTCCCAACGGCGCTGGAGACGCTCCTGCGCGGGCGAGCAGGCGATGCGCTGGCCATGGTCGCCGACCGGGCCTGGTCGTTCGAGACCGGCGCGATCGCCATGGCCGCCACCGTGGCGGCGCTGCTCTACGCCGGTTTCCGCGCCCGATCTCGCGTCAAGCGCAAGGCCCGCGCCCAGAGCGCGGCGCTGGCGAAGTTTTGGGGCCGCGTCGGGCGAGCGTTGAGCGTGGTGGCGGATCGGCGCGAAGCCTATCGGCCGCTCGAGACTGTCCGGCGCGCGCAAAAGCCGGCCTTGTCCGGGCCATTGCTCACGCCTTCCCGCCTGTTGCCGCCCCCCCGTCCCACCAGGTCCCAGGCTGAAACAGCTGTCTCGAACAGGAACACCCGCCGCGCCGAGCCCGCGCGCCGGCGTCGCGTGGATGCGGAGAGTTGGGACGCGATGGCGGCCGAACGCGCCGCGCGGCCGACCGCCCGCGGGCGGGTTCAAGCCGGCGTCGATCGTCTCAACGCCCGGGAGCGGGTCCGCGCCGGCGCAGCGCCGGCTGGGGATGACGATCGCTTCGAGGCGCGGCTTCCCCCGGAGCGGGAACCAGCGGGCCGAGCCATGCGCGCCCTCGACGAAGTGGAGCGCCGCTCGGCCGGCCGCGCGCGGCGTGACGCCAATCTGCAGGCGCGGCTCGATGCGCTGCGCGCCCATCGGCGCACTGCGCAGAGCCGAGCCGCGCGGCGCGACGCCGTCCTGTTAGACACTCCCGCCCAGTCGGCTGCGCCAAGGCGGGGGCCCGCTCTCGACGACGTCGACATGTATGAGCGCGACGGCGGGCGGCGCCCAGCCCCGCGCTATGATGAGGCCTACGCCGATGAGGACGCGGCCTACGGCGGCGGTCCTACGGCGGAGTGGGAAGCGGGCGCCGGCTGGGATGACGCCGATGTCGACGCGCGCCGCGCCGAGCCTCAGGTCACCTGGGACGCCGCGCCGCGTGGACCAAGGCGGGATGATCGGGAGCGTGGCCCGCGCTTTTTCGAGCCTGGCTTTTCAGACGACCACCCTGATCCTTCGCCACGCCCCGGGCGCCGTTTCGGCTAAACCTGCGCGTCACCGACGCAAGCTGGCGATGAACGCGGCGATGCGCTGCGCGCCCTCCGCCATGCGGTCGGGGGCGCCGGCGAAGCTGAACCGCGCATAGGCGTGGCCGCGCGCCGGATCAAAATCGCGCCCCGGCGTCGCCGCAACCCCGGTCTCCCGAAGCAGGCGCGCGCACCAATCCGCGCTGTCATCCGTGTGGGCGGATACATCGGCGTAGAGGTAGAAGGCGCCGTCGGCGGGGGCGAGGCGGGGCAGTCCGGCCGACGGCAACGCCTGCAGCAACGCGGCTCTGCTCCGCGTATAGGCGTCCCGCCGCTCCTCCAACTCCACCGCGGCCTCCGCGCTCAGCGCGCCAAGCGCGGCCACTTGGCTCACATGCGGCGGGCAGATGTAGAGGTTCTGCGCCAGCCTCTCGATGGGCCGCACAAAGCGCTCCGGCGTGATCATCCAACCGATGCGCCAGCCGGTCATGGCGAAGTATTTTGAGAAGCTGCTGATCACAAACGCGTCATCCGAGATTTCGAGGGCCGACGCCGCCGCCGCGCCGTAATGGAGCCCGTGATAGATCTCATCCGAGATGAACGCGGCGCCCGCCGCCGCGCTGGCGGCGATCACCTCCGACAGCGCGGCGCGGCTGAGCATGGCCCCGGTGGGATTGGCGGGGCTGGCCACCAACACGCCGCGCAAAGGACCCTCGGCGAGCGGCGCGCTCGGTTCCACGGCGCGGTCCTCCGCGACCTCCCGTGTCCCACCGGACCGGGTCGAGGCGGCCCTGCGGATGGCGTCGGCGGTCAACTGGCAGCCCAACGCCCAGTCGCCGGGCGCGCCCACCGGCGTCACGCCTAAAGCGCGGGCGATGTTGCGATAACTGGGGTAGCCGGGCTCCGCCATCAGCAGCCGATCGCCTGGCTCGAACAGCGCCAAGAAGGCGAGTTGGAAGCCCGCCGAGGACCCTGTGGTCAGGATCACCCGGGCTGGGTCGATCTCTAAACCGTGGCGGCGCTTGTATAAGTCGGCGATGGCCGCCCGCAGCTCCGGCAGACCCAGCGCCATCGTGTAGCCGAGGCCGCGCTCCAACGCCCGCCCCACGGCGCGGCGCGCAGCTTCGGGGGCCGGTCCCTCGGGCTGGCCCACCTCCATATGGATCACATCGCGGCCCGCCGCCTCCCGCAACACGTCCATGGCGTAGAACGGGTCGACATCGGCGCGCGCGGACGGCTCGAGCGACGGCCTCCTGTCGATTGGCCTTGAAAGCGACATGGTCTACGCCTCTCCGTGAAGCTGGGCTGGGCCTCGGCGCCCCCTGCGCACACCCCTTGCAAATCAGACGTTAGCGAACACCTGATCCAACGGCGAACGAAGATAAAAGGGCGCTCTGCCATGGCTGATATCAGTTCGACGCCTCCTGTGAACGGATGGCGCCCCGTGGGTCTCTTTGGCGAAAGCGTCGCTGAGGAGCCGCCGCGCGCGGAACCGGGCGGCGGATCCAAGCAGGGCGGGCCCGCGAAGCGTCGGTCGCGGGCCTGGGCGAAATGGGGCAAGCGCGCGGCGTCGGCGCTGGCCTTCGCCGCAGCGCTGGCGGTTCCTGTGCAGGCCAGCGCCCGCGGGTTGATCCGCGACAGCGAGATCGAGCGTACCCTACAGATGATGATCCAGCCGATTTTTAAAGCGGCTGGGCTGCCCTCGGACCGGGTGCGCCTGTTCATCGTGCAGGAGAACACGCTCAACGCCTTCGTGGCGGCGGGCAACAACATGTTTTTCCACACCGGGCTGCTGCAACAATTGGAGACGCCGGAAGAGCTCATTGGCGTGATGGCCCATGAAACGGGTCATGTGCAGGCCGGGCATTTCGTACAGCGTGTAGAAGCGGTGCGAACCCTTTCGACCGCTAGCTTGCTGGCCACCTTGGTCGGCATCGGCGCCGCGGCGGCGGGCGGCGGCAGCGCGGGGGCCGGCATCATCCAAGGTGGCAATCGGGTCCTCACCCGCAATCTGCTGCGCTTCACGCGCGGCCAAGAGACCGGCGCGGACGCCCTGGCGGTCCAGTATATGACCAAGGCGAATGTGGACCCGAGCGGCATGCTTGCAGTGCTGCGCCGCCTGGGCGAGGCGCAGGCGGTGTTTCTCAGCAATGTGGACCCCTACGCGCTCAGCCACCCGCTCAGCACGCAGCGCATCGCCGCCCTTGAAAAAAGCGTCGCCGCCTCTCCGGCTTTGGGCGCTCGGGTGTCCGAGGACATCCGCTATTGGCACGGCCGCATGCGCGCCAAGCTCGACGGCTTTTTGAGCCCCGCGGGGTCGGGACCGTCGACCTTCTACGGCGATCCCGAGCTTGACCTTTATCGCCGCGCCATCGCGCTGCACCGCGCGCCCCGGCCAGACGAAGCCATCGCCGCCGTCGACAAACTGATCCAAATGCGCCCCAACGACCCCTTCTATTGGGAGCTAAAGGGCCAGTTCCTGTTTGAGAGCGGGCGCGGGCCCAAGGCCGTGCAGCCGTATGAGCGGGCGACGCGCCTTGCGCCCAATGAACCGCTGATCGCCGCGGGCCTTGGGCGCTCGTTGCTGACCGTCGGCACGCCGGCGGCGAACAAGCGGGCGCTCCGGGTGCTTGAGCGGGCGGCGGTGGCCGATCCTTTCGATCCAGGACTGCGCCGTCCACTGGCGGACGCCTACGCCCGGAACGGACAAGAGGGCATGGCGGCGGTGGTGACGGCGGAGCGCCTGGTGCTTGGTGGCCGCATTCCAGACGCGCATCGCCAAGCGCAGCGGGCCAAAGCCTTGCTGCCGGCGGGCTCCCCGGGCTGGATCCGCGCCGACGACGTCCTCACGGTGAGAGCCCGCTGATCCATGACCGACCCAAACACCCAAACCGCCGCCTCCCCAGCAGGGATCTCGACCGGAGCGTTCATCGCCGCCATCGCCGTCGCGGCGATCGGCGGGGCGGGCCTCGCGCTGGTTGGCCATAACATGCTGGAGGGCGCGCCGCCCGAGACACGCGCCCCCATCTCAGCTGAGGCGGAGGCGGGGTCGGCGCCTGGAGACCCCGATCAAGTCGTCGACGCAGGCTTCGGTCAAGAGCGGCTCCGCGCCGAGATGCGGGCGCTGCTGGATGACGAACCGGGCCTCGTGGTCAACGCGCTCCGCGCTTATGAGTTGCAGGAGGAGCAGCGCCGCCAGGAGCAAATCGCCCAAGCGTTGCCGCAGCTTCTGCCCGAGGTCGAACGCTTGGTGGCCCGCGGCGAACGCGTGATGATCCAAGGCGCGGCCGAGGGCGACATCACTTTGCTTGAGCTTGCGGACTATAATTGCGGGGTCTGTCGCGCCGTGCAGCCGGAGATCCAAGCGTTCCTCGCCGCCGATCCCAACATCCGACATGTTGTGAAGGCGCTGCCCTATATTGGCTCACCGTACCCAGAGCACGCCATCGCCGCCGCCGCGCTGCAAGGCGATGAGGAGAAAGTGGCGGCGTTTCATTGGGCGATGATGTCCCATGAGGGCGGCCTTGACGAGGGCCGCGTGTTGGCGTTGGCCGCCGAGGTTGGCCTCGACGCGGCGCGGCTGGCGACGGACATAGAGACGCGCCCGGTGACAGACAGGGTGGAGCGCACCTTCAACCTGGCGCGCGCCCTCGGCATTCGCGGGACGCCAGCCCTAATTTTCCCCGATAGGATCAGCGCTTACGCCACCAGCGCCGAGCTGACGGCGATCGCCGCGGAGATCCGCGCGTCGCGCTAGTTCTCCCGTCATTGGGGCCTCAATCGCAAGCGTTTCGCGTCAGGCGCGTGCGGCGCCCCTCCTCTGGCGGTTCAAGCTTGGTTTGCGCATTGGCGCCGCGGGCGGGCGCTCCTATAACGCCCCGACCCGGGCTTTTCGCCTGATGGTCTCCGCCCGTTTTTGGCGGAGCGGCGCCGCCGGGCGACAGGGAGAGGCGCATGCCACGCAAAGACGACCGCGTCCTGCGAACCACCGCCGCCGCGGCGCGGGAGCGAAGCCGCCACGCCGAGGCGTCCACTTCGCTGCAACGGGTGAGATCGGACGCCGACATCGCTTTCGTCGACGCGCTGGCGCAGCTGCTGAAAGAGCATGATCTGGCAGAGATCGAGTTGACCCGGGAGTATGGCGACAGCGACGAGCTGAAAGTGCGACTGTCCCGGCATGGGCCGGCCGCCGTCCTAACCCACGCCGCCCCAGCGCCGGCCCTGGCTCCGCCGCCGGCGCCAACGCCGCCCGCGGACGGCCCCACCGCCAATGGCGTCGACAGCGCCGCGGCGGCTGAAGATTTTAGCCAGCATCCCGGCCTCGTCGCCTCACCGATGGTCGGCACAATCTATCTCGCGCCCGAGCCTGGAGCGGCCCAGTTTGTGGCCGCGGGCGCCACGGTGGAGCAAGGGCAGACCCTGCTCATCATCGAAGCCATGAAGACCATGAACCAGATCCCGAGCCCAAAGAGCGGGGTGGTGAAGCGGTTGCTGGTGACCAATGAGCAGCCCGTGGAGTTCGGCGCGCCCCTGGTGATCATCGAGTGAGCGCGCCGAGCGCCGCGCTCGCCGCCTCTCCTCCCCACCGCCGCCGTCGCCGCCGTCGTCCAGGTTGGAACCAAAGCCCGCATCAACGCCCATGTTCAACGCCCAAGATCAACGCCGATGTTCGATAAAATCCTGATCGCCAATCGCGGGGAGATCGCGCTGCGCATCCAACGCGCCTGCAAGGAGATGGGCGTGCAAACCGTGGCGGTGCATTCGACCGCCGACGCCGACGCCATGCATGTCCGCTTGGCCGATGAGAGCGTATGCATCGGTCCGCCGCCCGCGGCGCAATCCTACCTGAACATCCCGGCCCTGATCACCGCCTGCGAACTCACCGGCGCCGAGGCGATCCACCCGGGCTATGGCTTCCTCTCGGAGAACGCCTCCTTCGCGCGGATCGTCGCAGAGCATGGGCTGACCTTCATCGGGCCCACGGCGGAGCACATCACGCTGATGGGCGATAAGATCGCCGCGAAGGAGACCATGCGGGCGCTGGGCGTGCCTTGCGTGCCAGGCTCCGATGGCGGCGTTGCGGACCACGCCGAGGCCGCGCCGATCGCCGAGGAGATCGGCTATCCAGTGCTTGTGAAAGCGGCCTCGGGCGGGGGCGGACGCGGCATGAAGGTGGCGGCGACGCGGGATGATTTGGCAGACGCGATCGCCACGGCCAAAGCGGAGGCCAAGGCAGCCTTCGGCGATGACGCCGTCTACCTCGAGAAATACCTCTCCCTGCCCCGCCATATCGAGATCCAAGTGGTGGCCGACAGCCACGGCAACGTGGTGCATCTGGGGGAGCGGGATTGCTCGCTACAGCGCCGCCACCAGAAGATTTTGGAGGAAGCGCCCTCCCCCGCGCTGAACGCCGATATGCGCGCGGAGATCGGCGCGACGGTGGTTAAAGCCGTCAAGAAGATGGGCTATTTGGGCGTCGGCACCATCGAGTTCCTCTATGAGAACGGCGCGTTCTACTTCATCGAGATGAACACCCGCCTGCAGGTGGAGCACCCGGTTACGGAGATGATCTACGGGGTGGATTTGGTCCGCGAACAGATCCGCATCGCCAATGGCGAGAAGCTGTCTTTCACCAAGAAAGACCTGGTGCATAGCGGGCACGCCATCGAATGCCGCATCAATGCGGAGAACCCCCGCAGCTTCGCGCCGAGCCCCGGCACGGTGACCAATTTCCACGCGCCGGGCGGTTTGGGGGTGCGCGTCGACAGCGCGCTCTACGCGGGCTACCGCGTGCCGCCCCATTACGACAGCTTGATCGGCAAGCTGATCGTCCATGGCCGCAACCGCAATGAGTGCCTCATGCGCCTCCGCCGCGCGCTCTCCGAGATGATCGTCGACGGCGTGGAGACCACGACGCCCCTGTTCCTCGACCTCCTCCGAGACCCGGACGTGGTCAACGGAGACTATAACATCCACTGGCTGCAAGGCTGGCTGGCCGAACAGCGCTAACGCCAGTTTGCGAGCCAACCCGCGGCATCCTCTGCGCTTGCAGTGTCGCGGGAGGGGAGTAGCCTGGCGGTATGAGCGATCGAGGGCAGGAACTCACGCCGGCGGTGTTGCTGGGGGCCTATGCGCAGGGGGTGTTTCCCATGGCGCAGGGCGCGGAGGAGCGTGAGATCTACTGGTTTGATCCGCCGCTCCGGGGCGTGCTGCCCTTCGACGCCTTCCATGTTCCAAAGAGCCTCGCCAAGCGGCTGCGTCGCGGCGATCACCGCGTCACCGTGGACCGCGCCTTCGAG
>JBCCTM010000146.1:0-8082 GCA_039198535.1 Pseudomonadota bacterium | reverse complement strand
CTGACGACCTGACCCCTGACGCCCCGGCCCCTGACGCCCTGGCCCCTGACGCCCTGGCCCCTGACGCCCTGGCCCCTGACGTCCTGGCCCCTGACGTCCTGGCCCCTGACGTCCTGGCCCCTGACGTCCCGGCCCCTGACGCCCTTGCCCCTGACGCCCTGGCCCCTGACGCCCTGGCCCCTGACGCCCTGGCCCCTGACGCCCTGGCGCCTGACGCCCTGGCCCCTGACGCCCTTACTCCTGACTGGCGCTTTAGCACCTAGCGGAGCATGCCTTGGCGCGCGATGACCTGGCGCGCGATGACCTGGCGCGCGATGGACGGCTCCGCTCGCTGTGCGCCAACGCGGCGCCTCGATCTATATTCGGTCGGCGCCGAGTGGGCCCAGGGTTTCTGATCAGGGAGAGCGCCGCCCTAAGGGAGCGTCGCTCGTCCTTACAGCTCTCGAACAAAGGCAGGTCGTTCAACTGATTGCAGAGCGCCGACGCTTTCGGCCTGGCGCGCTCATGGCTCGGGTCAGCGCTGCGTCGCGTCGCCGAGCGTGGTCCTCGGTGAGGGCTATCGCGGTTCGCGGTTCACCGAAGGCGGCGGCGAGCGGTCCCATGGGGTTTCCTATTTTTCCTGGCGGCTCTCGCGTAAAACGCACGGCGCTCACCTTATCGAAGGGGGCTCGCTCCCTGCGCCTCAGAGCGGGACGGGGCGTCAGCGTCGCGCCGCTGCGAGCGGCGTGTTTCCGGTCAGAGCCTTCGCGGAGGAGCGTTCGTCATTCGGGGATGCCGGAGCATCGGCCTTCCGCGCCAACCCGGTATTACAGGGGCCGCCTCGGCCGGTGTCCGAGGGCTTTCCCCTCCGCACCGGCGTGCTTGGGCTGGAGCGTCGCGGGCGATCAATATGCGCTGTGTCGCGGGCGCGACGCCGCGCTCTCCATGGACCGCGAACGGCGCGCCGGGGCCTCAATGGCCCCAAGCGGCGTATCCCCTCGCCGTCCAAAGAGTGGCGTTCCTCGCGACGGCTCCAGGCCGATGGACGCCGCGCCGACGATGCTCCGCTCACGTCATGCGTCAGGATCGGTTCCTGGTCTCGGCGGGATCTGCGGTCCTGTCCTCCCTACAGACAGGTCCGGGCCCGAACTCTTACGTTCGATACCGTCGAAGCGCGCGGCGCAGGCCGCGTGAACCCATGGTGTGAGCGGCTTCTTCCTCGTCGAAGGGCCAGGCCGCCTTACCCCGCCGATGCTCGCTCACGGCGCTGGAGCGCGTCCGCCAGGCTCCGAGGGGTCGGGTTGTCCAACACATCAGCGATGCTCGGCTGGGCCCTCGCCTCTCGGTCCACCGCCGTTCCCGGGCCCGCGGCCCTGCGCGCCATGGTCTCTGCGAGGCGTGTGGCCACTTGCGTCGCGAGGAGGCTGTCCCCGCCCAGATCGAAGAAATCGCTGTCCGGCCCCGCCGCGGGCTCCGCGAGGATGCCGCGGAACGCGTCCAGGGCGGCCGACAGCCAGTCGCCGCCCGAACCGGCGCCGGAGGTAGCCTCGGAGCCAGCCTCGGCGCCAGGCTCGGAGCCAGGCTCGGAGCCAAGACTGTTCACACCGGCCGTGGGGGCGTCTCCCGCCATCGCGGCGAGCCCCGGCCGGGGCGGCGTGTCAAGGCGGGCTTTGGCCGGCGGCGCGTGCGCTGAGGGCTCTGGGTCAAGTTGGTCGGCGCCCGTCCGCGAGGGCGCCTCCTCGAGCCAGCGCCGGCGGCGCGGGGCCAGGGGCGTCGCGGAGACAAGCGCGCAGGGCGGGCCCTCGGCGGCCAACAGGGTCTCCAGCGCGTCGAGCGCCTCGGCGGGCGGCAAGGCCAGATCGGCGCGGGTTCTCTCCCAGGCCGCCGTTTGTTCCCGGGTGTAGTCGAACGCCCAATCATCCCAGGCGATCGAGAGCCAGCGCGTCGGGGCCCCTCCCCGCGTCTGGGCCTCGGCGAAAAGGTCGAGGAACCGGTTCGCCCCGCCATAGCCCGCCATGCCCAGCCCGCCCAGGGGCGCGGCCAAGGAAGAGAACAACGCCACGAAGTCCGGGGGCCGGGCCATGCGCGCGATGGCGTCCGCCAAAGCGCGGGTTCCCGTGATCTTCGCATGGTATTCGGCCGCTAAACTCTCTTCCGTGGTCTCGCCCACATATTTGAGATCGGCGAGGCCGGCGGCGTGGAAGACGCCGTCCAGCCGCCCCCAACGCTGTTCCGCCTCCGTGATCAGCGCGACCGCGCCAGCCCGGCGTGGCGCGGCGGCGTGTTCGGCGATATCGAGCTGGAGCGTGTGAAGACGATCCGGATAGGCGCGGCGCAACCGGTCCACCGCGTCGGCGGCCCGCTCGGGTCGACGCCCCGAGAGCGTCACGCGCGCGCCCTTTGAGAGCCAGCGCTCGGCCA
This sequence comes from Pseudomonadota bacterium, assembly GCA_039198535.1. Lineage (GTDB taxonomy): Bacteria > Pseudomonadota > Alphaproteobacteria > Rhodobacterales > Rhodobacteraceae > JALEGB01. The sequence goes on along the minus strand of JBCCTM010000146.1, from coordinate 5,682 downwards.
GCGCGAGGCCGATGCGGCCGAAGCCTCCCGTCACGGCGATGGCCCGCCGATCGAAGGCGGGCTCCGCGTCCGATGGGCGCGCGCCCGAGGCGACGACGGCGGGCGCATAGGGCTCAACGCCTTCGACCCAAAGATGCGGACCGCGCGCCGCGACAAAGGGCGCGCGTCGGGGCCGCTTGGCGCGCAGCTCGCGGACCGCGCTCGCCTCAGTCGCGGCCTCGCCATCGACGTCCAATGCGCGCACGGCGAGGCGGGGCGTCTCCTGTCCGATCGCAAGCAACGCCCCGAGCAGAGCGCCGGCGTCCGGGCGCAAGTGCTCTCCACCCACGGCGAGCGCGCCTTGACTATACAGGGTGAGATCCGCGCCCAACCGCCGCTCCGCCAGCGCCGCGCCGAAGTGGATCAGCGCCGTCGCCGGGCCCAGGGCGTCCGTCGCGCCGATGTCGCGGAGCCACAGCAGCCGGCCTCCCGGCGCCGCGCTTTCCATCGCCGCGTACGCCGCCGCCGCTTCGGCCGGATCGGCGGGCAGGGTTCGCACGGCGTCGCCTGCGCGCCGCAACCGCGCCAACACCGCCGCCGCCGTCGGGCTTGCGCCCCCCGCGTCCACCATCACCGACCAAGACAGCGCGCCGGGCGCGGCCTGTTCAGCGGGAGCCGCCCGCCCAAAACTTGGCAGGTAAAAGCGCTCCGCGGGAGGTGTGATCGCGGAGGCGATCTCCGACCTCCGAGCGGCAGACATCGGCGCGCGATCTCGATCTACGCTCTGTGATCCGGCTTCGGGCGCGGACTCTCGGACGCGTTCGTCGATCCAACAGCGTTCGCGTTCGAAAGGCGCCCCCGGGGCCGCTGTCCGTCGCCGGGTCCGCGGGGTTCGGAAGCCGGTCCAGGTGATGTCGGCGCCGCGCTCCCAAAGCGCGGCTAACGCCTGATGCAGCGCATGGAGGTCATCCTCGTCAGCCGAACGGGGGTGCTGCATGGGGCGCGTCATGGCGGCGAGGGCCAGGACTGGAGCCGCCTGCGCGCCGCCGTCTAGCTGTCGGTTCTGCACCATCACCTTCCCGAGCCCGCGGCCGGGTCCGATCTCCAGCACGGCGTCGACGCCGCCGCTCAGCACCTCCATCGCCGCCTCCGCAAACCGTACCGGAGCCCGCATCTGTCGCCCCCAATAGGTGGCGCCGAGCGGCGCGCCGGGGGCCGCCCAGCCGCCTGTGAGCGTGCTGGCGAAGGGGATTTGCGGCGCCCGCTGCGCGTTGGGCTCGAGCGCCGCGGCCGCGTGGTTTAGCGCTGCTGCGGCGGCGTCCATATGCGCGGTATGGAACGCGCGGGGCGCGGCCAGCGCGCGCGGATGCAGCCCCTGGCCCCGCGCCGCCTCGGTGACGCGCTCCACCGCCGGCGGCGGCCCTGCGAGGGTGAAGGCGTCGGGCGCATTATGGCCGGCGATGGCGATGTCGGGATGATCCTCCAAGAGGGCGCGCACCGCGCCCTCGGGGCCGAGCACAGCCACCATGGCGCCGGGCGGCGCGTCTGCGGCGGCCAGCGCGCGGGCGGTCACCAAGGCGACGGCCGCCTCGTCCTGCAGCGCGCCGGCGGCGACGGCGGCGGCGTACTCGCCAAGGGAGTGGCCGAGCACCGCGGCGGGGCGGAGACCGGCGGCGGTCAAGGTGGCGCAGACCGCCCGTTGCGTCGCGTAAATCGCCGCTTGCAGAGCGAGCGGCGAGGCCAGCAGCGCCTCTGCGCGCCCCGGAACGTGCAGATCAGCGAGATCGAGGGGCTCCGCGCCGGCCTCCCTGGCCGCTTGTTCGAAAAGGGCGCGATCTCTCTCGAAGCTCTCGGCGAAAGGCGGCGCGCCGCGCATCAGCCCGGCCCCCATCAGGCCGTGCTGCGCCCCATGGCCTGGAAACAGCCACGCGACGCGCGGCGGGCGGCCCGCGCGGTCTGGGCCGACTTGATCGGGTGCGCCGAGGCGGGCCCGCAGCTGCGCGGGAGCCGTCTCTATGCTGCTTACGGCGACGGCGCGGCGGCGGGGTTGCGCATCACGGCCGACGCGGAGCGTCTCGGCCAAGGCGCTCAGCTGCTGCGCCCCGTTATGGATCCCATTCGCGTCGGCGGCGCCGGCGTCGATGGCCTGCGCCAGGGCTTCGGTTGCGGCGTCGAGCCCGGACGCGCTGCGCGCCGAAAGCAGGAGGATTTCTGGCTCCTGGTTGGGAGATGGATGCGAAAGCGCCGCGCCTTCGCGCTCGCGCTCGCCTGAGCCCTCGCTCGCCTGGCGCGGCGCTTCTTCAAGGATCATGTGGCAATTCACGCCGCCCACCCCGAAGCTGGAGACGCCCATGCGTCGCGGCGCCTCGCCGGCTCGCTCCCTCTCCGGCCAGCCCGCCGCTCCGGTGTGAAGGCGGAAAGGCGAGCGTTCGAGGTCGAGCTTGGGATTGGGCGCGGCGACGCCGATGGTCGGGGGGGCTGCGCCATGGTGGAGGCTAAGCGCCGCCTTCGCAAAGCCGGCCATGCCGGCCGCGATGTTGGCGTGGCCGATATTCGACTTCGCGGAGCCCAACAGAGTGCGCTCCCCGTCCGGACGGGGCGCCGCGGCGCGCGCCTCTCCGCCGCCATAGGCGCGGTTCAGCGCCGCCATTTCGATCGGATCGCCGAGCCGCGTGCCGGTCCCATGGGCCTCCACGGCGTCGATCTGTCCTGGCTCGAGCCCAGCGTCCGCCAGCGCGGCGCGGAGGGTCCGCTCCTGACCGCGGGCGCTCGGCGCGGAGAAGCCGGCCCGCTCGCCGCCATCGCCGCTGACCGCGACGCCACGGATCACCGCCAGGATCGGGTCGCCGTCGGCTTGCGCGTCCGAGAGCCGCTTCAGCGCCGTCACCGCGACGCCGTCAGTGAAGACCACCCCATCCGCCTGCGCGTCGAAGCTGCGACACGCCCCGCTCGGCGAACCCACATGGCCCGGCTCGGCGATATAGCCGTCGCGGCGGGGCAGATTGAGGCTCGCCGCCCCCGCCAACGCCATGGCGCACCGCCCCTGACGCAGCGCCTGGAGCGCCTCCGCCACCGCGACAAGCCCGGTGCTGCAGGAGGTTTGAACGCTCAGCGCCGGTCCGGTGAGGTTGAGCAGATAGGCGACGCGGGCCGTCAGGTAGTCCTTGTCATTGCCGGTCTCCACCAGATGGAAGCCGGTGGGATCGTCGGGCGAGAGGGCGGCCGCGCCGCCCAGATGGTGCAGCAGGTACAGCGGCAGCCAACAGCCGCCGAACACGCCCACGCCGCCGATCCGGCCCAGGCGCTCCAACTCGGCCTCGGCCCCGCGCGGCGCATATCCCGCAAATTCGAGCGCCCGCCAGCAATTCTCCAGGAAAATCCGATGTTGCGGATCGATGAGCTGCGCTTCGCGACGGCTGAGGCCGAACAGCCTGTGATCGAATTGCTCAATGTCGCTGAGGCGACCCGTCACTGGAACGCGTCGGCCCGCGGCGTCGTTGGCGCCGCCATGCCGCGTGAGGCCCGAGCCGCCAGCCATCAAAAGAGACCAGAACGCCGAGAGATCGCCGGCCTCGGTTTCGGCCCCAGGGAAGCGCCCCGCGAGCGACAACACGGCGACGGCCCCGTCGTCGCCGGCCGATCGGGCGCGTATCGCGTCTCGCCGGGAGCCGACGCGCGGGGCGGCGACGCCATGCGCGGAGCCGGTCGCGGCGCGGACGTGCTCCGCGAGGGCGCCGAGCGTCGGATGGTCGAATATATCGGCCACATGCACCGGCGCGCCGAACTGCGCCTCTATGGCGGCCGCCACCTCCACCGCGGCCAGGGAGTGCCCGCCGAGATCGAAGAAATCCGCGTCCCCGCCCTCGGGCCGGACGCCCAGCGTCTCTCGCCAAATCTCCGCAAGCGCCGCCGCGCAGTCCTCCACCGCGGCGGCGTCCTCCTTAACCGCTTGGGCCTCGCGCCGCGACGCGCGGGACGGTTTTGGGTCGCGGAAGCTCGTCCAAGGGTCGGGAAGTGCCCGGCGATCGAGTTTGCCGGTCGCCGCGTCGAGGGGCCATGGCGTCACCGCGATAAGCCGCGCGGGGACCGCATAGCCGGGCAACCGGTCGCGCAGATGGGCGCGGAGCGCGGCGGCGGCTGGCGGCGGCGTCCCGGCCCCGCTAACGGGCGCGTAGAAGGCGATGGCCGCGACGGTGGCCCCCGTCTCCGGATCCACGGCGGGAGCAAGCGCGGCGGAGGCGACGCCAGGATAGGCTGTCAACGCCGCTTCCACAGCTTCCGGCGCGATGCTGTGGCCGCGCAATTTGATCAGGAAATGGGCGCGCCCCTCCACCTCCAACGCGCCATCGCCGCGGAACCGTCCAAGATCACCGGTGCGGAACAGGCGCGGCCTCCCGCCATCGGACGGCGCGGACCCGTCCGGAGCAGTCTCATTCAAGCCACGCGGATCGGCGAGCGCTTCTGGCGCGTCTTGGAAACGCGCGGCGGTCTCCTCATCCGCGCCAAGATAGCCGATCGCCAAATTTCGCCCGCCCACATGGATTTCACCGCGCGCGCCCCAGGGGACGGGCGCGCCGGCCGGGTCCAAGATGTGGATCGATACGCCCTCCATCGCCCGTCCGACCGGCGCGCGCGGGCCCTGCTCGGGCGACCTGCGCGCCGTCGGGCCGTGGGTCAGCTCCGTCTGGGCGACCCCGTGGCACTCGGAGATCGAGTAGTCATTGATCAACCGGACATGGGGCAGGGCCGCGCGCATGCGCGCCGGCGCGCCGCTGGCCACGGGCTCGCCGTTCAAGATGATCACGCGGAGCGCGCGGAGACGCGCCGCCGTGTCCCCGAGCGCCCCGCGCTCATGGGCGGCCAGCACCTGCTCCAGCAGCGACGGGGTCAGCAGCACGCGGGTCAGGCGGCGGCGCTCCAGGAAAGCGACGAGCCTCTTCGGGTCGAAGATGACGTCGCCGGGGATCGGCGTGAGCGAGCGGCCGGCGAGCAAGGGCCGAAGCGCTTCCCACATGAAGAAGATATGCGCGCCTTCCCTCTCCTGCTCCGGCACCGAGGCCCCCGCATACGGGACCAGCCGGTACCGTCCCCAATAGGAGGCGATGGCCCCGCGATGCGGCGCCAGGATGGCTTTTGGCGCGCCGGTGGTGCCAGAGGAGAGCACCGCGTAGGCCGGATCGTCCGGCCCAACGTCATGGCGAACTTCCGGGGTTGGCGTCGGCGCGCCTTCATCGGTCAAAAGCGCCGGCCAGTCAGGGCTTAATTCGAGGATCGCGCCTGGACCCTCGCCCAGGTGACCCCGATCTCCCGGGCGGGCGAGCACGGCGGAGGGCTGTAACGCCTCCCGCGCCGCCGAGAGAGCCGCGGGCGGCAGGGCGCGCTCCAAAGGCAAGAACGCCGCGCCAGCCTTCAGCGTGGCGAGCATGCCCACCACAAAATCCGCCGAGGGCTCCAGATGCAGCGCCACCAACGCGCCGCGGCCCGCCCCGTCTGTCGAGAGCCGCGCCGCCAGCCGGTCGCTCAAATTGTCGAGCTGTGCGAAGGTTAGGCGCCGATCCATCCCGTCGATCGCCAGCGCGTCGCCGCGACGGGCGGCTTGTCGGCGGAAGAGACCGTGGAGCGTGCGCGCCACCGGCGCGGGCCGAGCCGGCGTCCGTTGGATCGACGGCGCGCGCGCCGCCAGATCAGCCTTCAAGCGGCGCG
>JBCCTM010000145.1:0-8114 GCA_039198535.1 Pseudomonadota bacterium | reverse complement strand
CGGGATCGGCGTCGCCGCGATCCAAATGGCGCGCGCCCTCGGCGCGCGCGTGTTCACGACAGCGGGCTCAGATGAGCGCTGCGCCGCCTGTCGAGAGCTTGGGGCCGAGGTCGCGGTGAACCACCGTGAACAGGATTTTGTCGAGGTGCTGTCCGCGGCGACGGATGGCCGGGGCGTCGATGTAATTTTGGACATGGTGGGCGGCGAATACACGCAACGGAACATCGCGCTCGCCGCCGAAGATGGTCGGATCGCCTGCATCGCCGCGCAACTTGGCATGATGGCCGAGATCAACCTTGTCGGGCTGATGATGAAGCGCGTCATGTTGACGGGCTCCACCCTGCGTCCGCGCTCGATCGACGCCAAAGCCGAGATCGCCACGGCGTTGGAGGCGCAGGTATGGCCGCTGTTGGCGGAGGGTCGAATAAAGGCCGTGATCGATCGCATTTTTCAATTGGACGACGCCTCTGACGCCCATGTGCGCATGGAGAGCGGGGCCCATGTCGGCAAGCTGTTGCTTGAAATACGCTGATTATTCAGACTATTAGCTGTTGAGATCGGATGTTGCTCAGCGGCACTGAAGCAACGCCGCTTTTTTTCACGTCGCACCGACGGAAACCCGATCGCCGCCCGTTTAACCATCAGAAAGCGTACCGGCGGTCGTCGTCTGACGGCGTATGACCGGCCGTCAGTGAATAATTTTGGTCAGTGAATATTTTTGATTTTTTTCACAGATTAAGGCATCGTTAACGCGGGGCAAAGAACGGAGAGACGTGTCGTGACGAAGACATTGCAGGGCTCTGGCTCGTACAAATTCTTGGCCGTTTTAGCGGTGACGGCGGCGCTTTGGGCGGTCGGCGGCGGCGTGGCGCAGGCGGATGTTCAAGCGCGGGCCGATCTATCGCAGCGGGCGATCGACGCCCTGCGCGTTGAGACCCCGGCGATCGCCGCTCACCACCATTTCTACAAGCGTCATTATGGGAAGCGGCACTTCCGCAAGAGGCGCTTCTACCGTCGGGGCTTCCGCCGTTTCCATGGCGGCTTCCATAGGCCGTTTTTCCACCGTCGCGGCTTCTACGCGCATCGCTTCCATGGCGGCCGGTTCTATGGCCATAGCGGTTACGGCCATCGAAAGTTCTACCGGCATCGCGGTTACTACTGAAAGACGAGGTAAGCGCCCTGAAGTCAGGGCTGGAGGATGGGAAAGATGAGACGCAAAATCTTGGCGGCGCTGGCCGCAGTGACAATCGCCTTTGGCGCATTCGCCGCAAGTACCGCGGAAGCGCATCACCGCCATCACCGCGGCGGCAATGGCGCGGCGCTTCTCGGCGGAGCCATCATCGGCTTGGCGATCGGCTCAGCGCTGTCCAGGCCCCATTATGGATCGCGTAAGTATTACGGCCCGCGCTACTACCATGGCGGCCATCACTACAATCGGCGGTATTATAAGCGGCGGCACTACTCACGGGGCTATTATGCGCCGCGCTACGGGTACCACCATTATCATCGGCGCGGCTTCCATCGCCATCGCCATTATTGACCAGCGAGAGTTCCACGCTCGGCCCCTGGCTGAGCGTGGGCTCGCCGCTCACCTCATCGGTCAGAGATCCCGGACGTCGGTCAGACGCCCGGTCACCGCCGCCGCCGCCGCCATCGCCGGCGACATCAAATGCGTGCGGCTGCCGCGTCCCTGACGCCCTTCAAAATTGCGGTTAGACGTCGACGCGCAACGCTGACCCGGGCCAAGCTGATCAGGGTTCATGCCGAGGCACATGGAACAGCCGGCGAACCGCCAGTCGAACCCAGCCTCGATCAGCGCCTGTGCGATCCCCTCTTCTTCAGCTTGGGCGCGCACCAAGCCGGAGCCGGGCACGATCATCGCCTGGAGCCCGTCCTTCACGCGGCGGCCCGCCATCACGCGCGCCACTTCCCTTAGATCTTCGATGCGCCCATTCGTGCATGAGCCGATGAACACGGCGTCGATCTCGATGTCCTGCAGTTTCGTGCCCGGGCTGAGACCCATATAGTCCAGCGAACGCTGCGCCGCGGATTGCTTCGCTGGGTTCTCAAAGCTGGCTGGATCCGGCACCGCATCAGTGATCGGCAGCACATCTTCGGGGCTGGTGCCCCAGGTCACCACAGGCGCGATCGTCTCGGCTTGCAACACGACCATCTTGTCAAAATGCGCGCCGGGGTCGGTCTTGAGCAGCCGCCATTGCTCCACGGCCGCATCCCATGCCGCGCCTTTCGGGGCGAGGGGGCGGCCACGCACATAGGCGAGGGTCTTCTCATCGGGCGCGATGAGCCCGGCGCGGGCGCCGCCCTCGATCGCCATATTGCAGACGGTCATCCGGCCTTCCATGGAGAGGCTCTCAATGGCTTCGCCGCAATACTCGATGACATGGCCGTTTCCGCCGGCGGTTCCCGTCTCGCCGATGATCGACAGCGTGATGTCTTTTGCGGTGACGCCGGTTGGCAGAGAGCCGCGGACTTCGACCCGCATGTTTTTGGACTTCTTCTGGATCAGCGTCTGCGTGGCCAGAACATGCTCGACTTCAGATGTGCCAATGCCATGGGCCAGCGCGCCGAACGCGCCATGGGTGGCGGTGTGGCTGTCTCCACAAACGATGGTCATCCCGGGCTGCGTCAGACCCTGTTCAGGGCCGATGATGTGCACGATGCCCTGGCGGATGTCGTTCACGTCAAAGAACGGCACGCCGAAATCGGTGGCGTTCTTTCGAAGCGCCTCAACCTGGATGCGGCTGTCTTCATCTTTGATCGCCTTGGTGCGGTCCGCGGTGGTGGGCACGTTATGGTCGGGGACCGCCAGCGTGGCCTGCGGTCGGCGCACCGGCCGGCCGGCCATTCGCAGACCTTCAAAAGCCTGCGGGCTGGTCACCTCATGGACAAGATGCCGGTCGATATAGAGAAGACACGCGCCATCAGCTTGCTGGTGGACCACATGCGCATCCCAAATTTTGTCGTAGAGCGTGCGCGGCGCCGCGTCGCCGGTATCGATAGGCGAACCGCTCTGCGTCGCCGTGGCTGCGCGAGCCGGCTTAGACCGTTTCTTCTTGGCCATGATGGTGTTCCGAAACTGGGCGTTGATCGAGCCGCCCTAAGGGCTATCCCGTGGGCGGCGAAGACGGTCGGGTCTCAGCGCCTCTTAAGCACAGAGTCGGACATGGTCAGGTTCGCGTGGAACCGCCATGGCAGCCGAACATGATCATGCACGCTCAAGTAAAACATGGGGCACAATTGCCGATTTCAGGCAAAAGTTGCAAGAGGCGGATGCAGTCAACCCGCCTCACACGCTCCGCATACGCCCGGAGCAGCGTTCTTCACGCTCGTTCGCTTCAAGCGAACGACACCGCCAAGTCGCCCGCGGCCGAACCAACCTTGTTTTCAAGAGCGTTCCGCATCTTCCGGAGCGCTTGCGCCTCGAGCTGACGTACGCGCTCTTTCGAGAGACCGAGTTGCGAGCCCAGCGCTTCGAGCGTCTGAGGCATGTCCACCAGCTTCCGCTCCCGAATGATGAGCCGCTCACGGTCTGTCAGGACGGTCATGGCGTCGGTAAGCCAGTCACGAAGCCGAGCGGTGTCTCCGGCGCGGGAGACCTGCTCATCGGGCGTCTCGCCGTCGTCCTCAATGGTCTCCATCCATTCGCGGCCATCTTCGCCTGCCTGGGTGGCGTTGAGAGAAAAGTCAGGTCCTGAGAGCCGCGCCTCCATCATCTCAACATCGCGAAGCGGCGCACCGATTTCTTCGGCGATTTGAAGCCGAACCTCGGGAGGGATGCCGTCGCTGAAATCTTGTCCGCGCTCACGCTCGAGCCGCGCGCGCACCCGGCGCATGTTGAAGAACAGCGCTTTTTGGGAAGACGTGGAGCCCGTACGCACCAGAGACCAGTTCCGCATCACATAGTCTTGGATAGAGGCTTTGATCCACCAGACGGCGTAGGTCGAAAAGCGCACGCCGCGGTCTGGATCGAACTTTGAAGCCGCCTTCATCAGGCCGACACCCGCCTCCTGGACCAAATCATTCATGGGAGCGCCATACCGGCGGTATTTGGAGGCCATGGCGATTGCGAGCCGCATGTAGGCGTTCACGAGGCGATGCAACGCTTTCTCGTCTTGTTCGTCGCGCCATGCGCGGGCCAGCTTGAATTCCGTATCCGCGTCCAGCAATTCGGCTTTCATCGCGGTGTTCATGACCCGTCGTTGCGCGGTGTCTGGCCCGGTGATTGACGTCATGGAAGCGGCTCCGTTTGCGGCGTGTGACATCTTTACGCTGCGACTTATGCGGCGGATCACCGCAGATCTTAAAATTTTTAACGGGATGGTCGGACAGGCGTGTTGGAGGCGAGGGAATGGGGGCTAAGGCGCTGATTTTAGGCGGAGCGCGGTCGGGCAAAAGCGCGATGGGGGAGCGGCTCGCCAGTGCGATCGCAGCTAAGAGGGGGGTGAAAAAAGTCTACGTCGCCACGGCTCAGCGGGCGTGGGCCGGGCGTGTGGATCCCGAATTCGCAGCGCGCATTGACATCCACCGCGCTGATCGCGGTCCCGACTGGACCACGGTGGAGGCCCCGGAAGAGATGCCCGCCGCGCTTCTGTCGGAGATCGACCCGTCGCAGGTGGTGCTGGTCGATTGCCTGACGCTGTGGCTCAGCAACCGCATGATGGCGGTTCCCGACGATGGCGCGACATATGACGGGACGAGCGACACTGACGCGCTGCTTGAGGCGCTCGCGGCCCGCGCCGCCCCAACACTGCTGGTGTCCAATGAAGTCGGCCACGGGCTGATCCCGGACACCCCGCTCGGGCGGCGCTTCCGGGATGCGCAGGGCAGGCTTAACCAACGGGTCGCCGCCGCGGCGGATTTGGCGGTCCTCACTGTCGCCGGACTGCCGATGGTCTTAAAGGGAGATCTCGAACGCTGGGGAACCGGGGGAGATCAGCTGTGACGCGCGCCCAAAGTCGAACCGTCCGTTGGTGGTGGGTGCGCCACGCGCCGGCGAAGGTCGTGGAGGGAGCCCCCGCGGCGTTTTGCGGATGGAGCGACCCGGACGCCGATCTAACGGACACCCACGCCCTCGGCGTCCTTCGCTCCGCTTTGCCGGAGGAGGCCGCCGTGCTCAGCTCCGATTTGACCCGCGCCCGCGCCACGGCCGATGCGCTCTCCCGCCGCAGCCACCGCCGGCTCGGCGCCGCTCAGGAGCTGCGCGAGCAGAATTTCGGGGAGTGGGAAGGTCAGAGCTATGACGCGGTCGACGCGGAGACGTTTTGGCGGGATCCCGCGCGCGTCGCGCCGCCCGGGGGAGAGAGTTTCGCGGAGGTTTGCGCCCGCGTCGCCCGCGCGGTGACGGCGCGCAATCAGCACGCCGAGGAAGAGATCGTCGCCGTGGCCCATGCCGGCGCGATCCGCGCCGCGCTGGCGCTGGCGCTCGACATGCCGCCGGGCCAAGCGCTGCTGTTCGAAATCGCGCCTCTGTCGCTGACCCGCATCGACTGGATCGCCGAGCCCGGGGCCTGGCGGGTCGGCGGCGTTAACCTGACGCTTTAGCGCGCGAGCCGACGTCGCCAGGGTAGACGACGCGCTGGAGATAGAGGCCGTCCGGGGGCGCGACCGGTCCGCAGGCGCTTCGGTCGGCGGCGGCGAGGGCGTCGGCCACCCGCGCGGGGGCCCAGGCTCCGGCGCCGACCCGTTCCAGCGTTCCCACCAAGCTTCGCACCTGATTATGGAGGAAACTCCGCGCCCGCGCCGTGATGCGGAACTCCCGCTCCCATCCCTCCATCGGCGTGCACGGCCCCTCCAAGACCGCCACGTCCAGCGCGTCGAGCGTTTTCACCGGCGTCTGCGCTTGGCATTGGGCGGAACGAAAGGTGGTGAAGTCATGCCGGCCCACCAGATGCGCCGCGGCCTCGCGCATGGCGCCAAGATCGAGCGGTTTCGGCCGCCGCCACGCCAGGCCGTGATCCAGGGCCAGCGGCGCCCGTCGCGCGATGAGCCGATAGACGTACACGCGCTCAGTGGCGTCAAAGCGGGCGTGGAAATCATCCGCCGCCACACGGGCCGCGCGCACCGCCACAGGCTGCGGTTTGAGATGGAAATTCAGCGCCTCGCAAAGCCGGAACGGATCCCACACGCGGCGCAAATCCACATGGGCCACCTGCGCCAGCGCGTGGACGCCCGCGTCGGTGCGGCCCGCCCCATAGACGAGCGGCGGCGCATCCTCCGTGGCCCCATATTCGCCGAGCCGCGACAGCGCGGCCTCCACCGCCCCTTGCACAGAGGGGCCATTGTCTTGACGTTGCCAGCCGCGAAACGGGCCGCCGTGATATTCGAGGGTGAGCCTGTAACGGGGCATTGGGGCGACGGACCGGGAGTGGACGCGGGCGATGGGGTTGGGCGATTGGGCCGACGACGTAACGCGCTGGGCGGAGCGGGCGCAAGCGCGGGCGGGCGCGCTGCTGGAGCCGACGCTGCGGCTGGGCGTGACCGGCCTCTCCCGGGCGGGCAAGACGGTGTTCATCACCTCCCTGGCGGCCAATCTGCTGCGCCGCGGCCGCATGGCGGGGCTGCGGGCGGAGGCCGAGGGCCGCATCGCCGCGACCATGTTGAGCCCTCAGCCCGACCTCGACGCGCCCCGTTTCGCATTTGAGGAGCATCTAGAGGCGCTCTATGGCCGGCCGCCCCGCTGGCCGGAGAGCACGCGCGCCGTCTCGCAACTTCGGATCTCATTTCGCTATCAGCCGAACAGTCTGCTCGGCCGGGTGACCGGAGAGGCCGGCCTCCATCTGGATATCGTGGATTATCCGGGCGAATGGCTGCTCGATCTCGGCCTCATGGAGAAATCCTACGACGCGTGGTGCGATGAAGCGGTCTCGGGCGCGGCGCGGCGCGCGGCCCGCGGGGACCATGCGGCGGCGGCCTTCATCGCCTGGTTGAGTGACCTCGATCCGGCGGAGAAGGGCTTCGAAGAGCCTGTCGCCAAGGCGGGCGCGGAGGCATTCGCCGCGCAGCTCAGATCCGCGAAGGCGGCCGGGGCCGCGGCGCTGGCGCCGGGGCGCATGTTGCTGCCTGGGGATTTGGAAGGCGCTCCTGCGCTCACCTTCGCGCCCCTCCGGCAGGGCGCGCCTCTTGCGCTCCGGCGAGAGATGGAGCGGCGATATGAGGCCTATAAGCGCCTTATCGTGCGGCCTTTTTTCCGCGATCACTTCGCGCGGCTCGACCGTCAGATCGTCCTGGTGGACGCGCTCGGCGCGGTCAGCCGCGGGCCCGAAGCCGCCGCCGAGACGGCCAGCGCGCTGCGGGACATCCTGGCGGCCTTCCGCCCTGGCGAGAGCAGCTGGCTCGCGAAACTATTGGGCCCGGCCCTTGGGGGGCGGCGGGTCGATCGACTGTTGCTGGCGGTCAGCCGCGCCGATCACATCCACCACGAGGCCCATGGCGCGCTCCAAGCGTTGGTGCGCGATCTGCTGGCCCGCAGCATCGATCGGGCGGCTTACAAGGGCGCGACCGTCGAGGCCATGGCCATCGCCGCGATCCGCGCCACGGTGGAGGCGGAGGTGCAGGAGCGCTCGGGCCTGGCTGCGGGGCTGACCGGCGGCGTGCGCCGTCCGGCGGTCCGCGGGCGCTTGGCGGGCGCCGATGGCGCGGTGACCGAGGCGACGCTTTACCCCGGCGAGCCGCCGCGGACGCTTGGGGAGATGCTGGCGGCGGGCGACGCTTGGGATCGCGACAGCTTCGAGGTCCCGGCGTTTGCGCCACCCTTGCTGGAGCGCCGGCCCGATGAGGGCCCGCCCCATCTGCGCCTCGACCGCGCGCTGGAGTTTCTCATCGGCGACAAACTGGCCTGAACGGGGAGCGAAGCCGAGACATGACCGACCCTGAAGAGCCCGCGCCGACGCGGCCAAAACGGATCTTGCTGCGGGAGGACGGGCCGGCTGAGGGGGCTGAGGCGGTCTCGCCGCAGGACGCCCCGCCGCCGCCCGACGCCGCGATCGCGCCCGTATTGGACGCGGCGTCGCCCAATCGCCGCGGGCTCGGCTTTTGGGCGCGGCTGCTGCTGTGGGCGGGCGGGCTGTTTTTCTCGCTCAGCATCGCCGTTTCCG
>JBCCTM010000144.1:0-8118 GCA_039198535.1 Pseudomonadota bacterium | reverse complement strand
CTTTTAGCTGGCGGTGAAAGAATTGCTTTTTTAAATGACAACAACTATCTGATATTGTTTTTATGATATTAAAAACAACACAATAATGTGAAGTTACAATTGCATCGGGTTTCAAAATGGACGCTGAAAGTATTGTTCTAGGAATTAACAGCAACCTTAGTAGCCTTTGAGATAGAGAACTACTTTTCTATACGCTATCTAAACGCGGCCCTGCTTGAGAATTGAGCGCCATACGCGCAGCTTATAGATCCAGGACACCCGGCCGCGTCTTTGCATTGCGGTCGATTGCTGTGGGGTTCGCGGGTCAATCCTTGCGGGTCGCTCGGCGTAGAGATCAGAGGATAAAGACGTGGCTCAGCAAGATAGCGCCGCACATGGCGCCCCTCCGCGCCGCGGGAGCACGGCGGTTCGGCGATGGACGCGGCGGCTCACGGCGGCGGCGCTCGTGACCCTGGGCGCGGCGCTGGCCGGGGAGCCCGCTTTAGCGGCGTGTCAGCCCGCCAATTATTGCAGCGCCGGCGGCCCGTGCGTCAGCATCTCCCAAGTGCGCCAGGCCGCGCGGCAAGCCTTTGGCGCCCCGTGGCGGGTCAGCCGCATCCGGCTGGTCGGCCAGGCGCCCACGGCGTCCTGCCTCTGGTATGAGGTGCGCTTGCAAGGCCCGGGCGGCCAGGCGAGGATTGCATACTGGGATGTGAACGGCCGCCGCGCCCGCTGATGAAGTCAAAAGGCGAGCCCGCCGCCGAGAGGAGCATACCGCATGCGCGCGCTGATCGTTGAAGACGACCCCCGCTACGGCGCGCATCTGGAGAAGCTGTTCAGTGGCGCGGGCTTCCTCGTCGATTGGGAGCAGGATCCGGAGCGCGCGCGGGAGAAGGGCTTTGACGCCGAATTCTCCATCATCCTCTTGGACCTCATGCTGAGCGTGGAGCGTGACGGCCGCATGGAGGCCGTGGACGGCTTCTCGCTGTTGCGGCGCTGGCGCAAACAGGGCGTGGCGACGCCCGTGCTGGTGCTCACCGCCTCCCGCACGGACATCGAGGACACCACGGCGTCCTATGAGTATGACGCCGATTACGAGATCAAACGCCCCGGCCGCGAATTCGACGCGCTGCTTCTGGCTTGGGGCAAAAGCCGAGGCGCCCGGAGCGCGGCGCGGCAAGCGGCGGCGGGATCGGCCACTGAATTGGGCCGCCTCGCCTTGGATCTCGATCTGCGGGAGGCGCGTCTGGACGGCGCGCTGCTGGATCTCAGCCAGACCGAATTCAATGTGCTGATGCGCTTGATGCGAGGCGCGGGGCGCTGGGTCAGCGTCGACGAGGTGGCCGGGGCGGCGTTTGGCGCAGGCTGCGAAAACCCCCAGGCGCAGGTCTATGAATACATCAAGCGCCTGAGGCAAAAGCTCGGGCCCGGCGTGATCCGCAACCAGCGCGGGCGCGGCTACCGGGTCGCCACGGGCGACGACGGCGTGGAGCGCGCCGATGGCGTCTGAGCCTCAAGGCGGCCCTTTTGCTTTGCTCGGGGGCGCCTGGCGCGCGGCGAAGGAAGCGGTCTCCGGCTGGGGCGGTTTGGACGATTGGGCGGGCATGGGCGCGCGCAGCCTGATGGGTGAAGTCGCCCGGCTCGGCGCGGCGCTGCTGCTCGTCGGCCTCGTCGTCAGCGTAATCGCGGGAGAGTTGGCGCGGCGCTCCGCGGCGGATGATCTGGCCGATTTCGCGTTGATCGACTTTTTGGACGAAGAAATCGCGCCGGCCATCGCGTTCTGCGCGCTGGTGGATCAGCCCGATTGCCTCAACAGCGTGGTGCAGAATGAGAGCCGTGGGCTGTGGCGGCTGGAGGCCTCGGGCGCAGCCCACAGCTCGTCGAGCTTCGCGGTGAGCGATCTCGCTGATCTGAGCTGGTGCGAGGCGCCGGAACTCGAGCGACGGCGGCAGTCCTTTCGGTTCTTCACCTGCCGTCTCGGCCCCGAGGTCGCCTACCGCATCGCCGAGCGGGACAGTCCGGCGGCGCGGGTCGGGGTCGAATATGAAACTTGGGCGCGCGTGGCGGCCCGGGCGGGAGAGCGGCTGGTGGGCGGCGCGGAGCTGCGCCTGGCCATCGGCGTGATGGCGGCGGCGCTCGTTTTGGTGCTCGGCCTCTCGCTCTGGGCGCTCCGCTCGCGGCTCGGCTCACATTTCTCCCGCCTCGGCGCCGCGCTGGAGCGTTACCGGCTGGGCGAAGCGCCCCGGGTCGATGGGCGCTATCCCGATGAGATCCAGTCGCTGGCCGACAGCCTCAACCGGGCGCTGGATAAGAAATCCGCGCTGATGGCGCGGCAGCGGCGCAATGTCGCCAAGATGGCCCATGACCTCCGGCACCAATTGGTGGCCATCGATCTCGCCGCCCGACCGGGACCCGATGGCGCGCTCGATCGCGACGACCTCGATGGCGAATTGCAAGCGCTGACCGGCCTCGTGGAGCGCTATCTCACGCTCACCGATTGGGTGGGCCCGGCGGAAGGCGCGCCGCCGGTCAATGCGTTGGAGGCGCTGGAGAGCGCGCGGAAGGCGTTTGCGCGGCGGCTGCGGGTGGAGCCGCTGGAGATTGAGGTGGACTGTCCGGCGGATTTGGCGCTGCGGGTCCACCCCGCGGACCTGCGGATCATCCTCTCAAACCTCGTCGGCAACGCCCATCGCCATGCGAAAGGCCGTGTTCGGTTGTCCGCCACGGCCGCCCAAGCCGCTCCGGCGGTGGATCGGGCGGTGGATCCGGCGGCGGGATGGAGCGCTGGGGCCGTGGAGATCGCCGTTGAGGATGACGGGCCCGGGGTCCCCGCGGAGAAGCGCGCGGACGTGATCCGATGGGGCGGCCGCCTCGACGCCGCGCCCGCCGGCTCTGGCTTCGGCCTCTCCATCGTCGCCGAGCAGGTGCACGAGCTCTACTCGGGCGCGCTGCGGTTGGACGAGAGCAAGCTCGGCGGGTTGCGCGTCGCCGTCACTCTTCCGCGCGCCGCGGTCCCAAAGGCGGGCGTCGAGGCGTCCGGATCCGCGTCAGACCAGAGCGCTGACGCGACCGGTCGCGAGCGCGTCTGAGAGGCGCGGGCGCGAGAGCTAGGGAAAAGTTGCGCAGGAACGCGCCGCCGGGGCGCGCGATCGGGGCGGCGAATTTTCATTGCTGCATTTTGATGTCAATGGTACCGCAACGCAGCGTCGGTGGGCGGCGGTTTCATTTCTTTTCTGGCGACAAATGGACGGCGAGGCATCAACGGACCCTGTCGTCAGCGCGCGCGCCGTCGGCGGCCCTCTACGGATTGGCGTGCTCTCTTATCGGTCCACGCCGACCGTGGGCGGACAGGGCGTCTATATCGATTACTTGACGCGGGCCCTTGTCGACGCGGGGCATCGGGTGGAGGTCCTATCGGGCCCGCCCTATCCGCATCTCGCGCCGGGCGTCGGATTGGTGAAGATCCCCTCGCTCGACCTCTATGCGCAGCCCCATAAGGGTCATCTGGCGCTACGCCCGCGGCATCTTTTGAGCTGGGCCGACACCTCCGAGTATTTCTCTCATCTGACCGGCAAGTTCAGCGAGCCCTACACGTTTGGCCGCCGCGTCTATGCGCATTTGCGCCGGGTGAGCGCGAGAGGCGCGCGCGCGCCATATGATGTGCTGCTGGACAATCAGACGCTCGCCACGGGCACGCTCCGGGTCCAGCAGCGTCTCGGCATGCCCATGGTGACGACCATCCACCATCCGATCACGCGGGATCTGCGCTTGGCTCTCGAGGCGGCGAAGGATTGGAAGCAGCGCTGGCTGCTGCGCCGCTGGTACGGCTTCATTCCCATGCAGTTGAAGGTCGCCAAGCGGCTGACCTCGGTGGTCTGTCCATCCCTCGCCGCCAAGGCTGACGTCGCCGCGGAGTTCGGCGTCGACCCGGAGCGCATCCATGCGATCCCGCTCGGCGTGGACCAATCCGCCTTCCGCCCTCGGCCGGAGATCGACCGCGCCCCGCGGCGGCTTGTGACGACGGCGAGCTCGGACACGCCGCTGAAAGGCTTGGCGGTGTTGGTGGAGGCGTATCACCGGCTGCTGAGCGACTTCCCCGATCTCGAACTCGTGGTGATCGGCAAGTTGCGTAATGGGCTGGCCAAAGACCGCATCAAGCGCCTGGGGCTCATTGACCGCATCCAGTTCCGCCATGGCTTGCCGCGGGAGGAGCTGGCGGTCGAGTTCAACCGCGCGACCATCGCCGTCACCCCATCGCTGTATGAAGGGTTCGGCCTACCCGCCGCAGAGGCCATGAGCTGCGGGGCGCCGGTGGTGGTGAGCGATGGCGGCTCGCTGCCGGAGGTGGCTGGTCGCGCCGGCGTGGTGACGCCCAAAGGCGACCCGGCGGCGCTGGCGAGCGCCTTGGGCGGGCTGCTGGCGGATCCGGCGCGCAGGGCGGAGGTGGCGGCGGCCTGTCTGGCCCGGGCTCGAACCGAATTTGATTGGTCCGCGATCGCGCCTCGCTACGTGTCTCTGTTTGAGCGCGCGATCGCGCAGCATCGGGCAGGGTCGATGGATCAGGCGCTCGGCCCCGCCGCCGACGGCGCGGTGCGCCCATGCTGACCGCGCGTCTTGAACGGCTCGGGCTCCGGCCCGGCGACAAGGTGCTTGATCTCGGCTGCGGCGAGGGGCGCCACAGCCACGGCCTGCATATGTTGGGTGGGCTGCATGTGATCGGCGTGGATCTGAACGCGGCGTCTCTGGCGAAAGCGCGGGCGGGGCTCGCCAGCTTGTCTGGAGACGCCGCCGCCGAGCCCGCGCCTGGCGCATCGCCGGCTGCGGTGGACGCGGAGGCGGAGCCGGGCACGCGCTTCCTCCAAGCTGATGTCACAGACCTGCCTTTCGAAGACGACAGCTTTGACGCCGTGATCTGTTCGGAGGTGCTCGAGCATCTTCCGGACTATCCCGCCGCCCTGCGCGAGGTGCGCCGCGTGCTGAAGCCCGGCGGGCGCTTTTGCGCCACGGTGCCCCGGGCGTGGCCCGAGCGGATTTGCTGGCGTCTGGCGCCGCCGCCGTTCGGCTATCCCTTTGAGCCCGGGGGCCATTTGCGTATCTTCCACCGCATAGAGCTGCAGATGGCGGTGGAGGAGCATGGCTTCAATTTCCAAGGCCATCACCACGCCCATGGGCTCCATTCGCCCTATTGGTGGCTCCGCTGTTGGTATTGGAGCCGCGGCGCGCAAGCGGGGGCCGGCGCGGACGCTGACGGGAGCCCCGCGCGGCAGAAAGGCGGCGCGGGACACGACGCTGATCCGAGAGACCCGTGGATCCTCCGGCGCTATCACGCGCTCCTCGTCTGGGATCTCCTGAATAAGCCCTGGATCACACAGACGCTAGAGCGGCTCCTTAATCCGCTGATGGGCAAAAGCGTGGCGCTCTATTTCATGGCCCGCGCCAAATGAGCCCGGCCGCCGCCGCCGCGGCCCGTCGCGCCGATCCCGCCGTCGCAGCGCTCTGCGCGCGCCTGAGCCCGGCCGTGGACCGTATCCTTGAGATCCAGGAGCCGGACGGCGCCATTCCTTGGTTTGAGGATGGGCCTTGGGATCCCTGGAACCATGTGGAGGCGGCCATGGCGCTCAGCGTCATGGGCCATGGCGCGGCGGCGGACGCGGCTTACGCCTGCTTGCAGGAGCGCCAAGACGCGGACGGCTCGTGGCTCGGCGAATATGGCTCGGCGCTGCCCATGTCAGACCGCCTTCACATCGCGCGGCAGCCCGCGCCCGCGTTCAAGGACGCCAATTTCATCGCTTATCCCACGGTGGGCGTGTGGCATCGGCTGGTGATCGACGGTGATCTCGCCGCGGCGCGGGCGGCGTGGCCCATGGTGGATGCGGCGCTGCGCTTTGTCCTGACGCTGCAGGGGCCGGAAGGCGATGTGAGCTGGTGTGCGGAGGCGCAGGGCTCGGATGTGGACGACGCGCTGCTCGCCGGCAATGCGTGCATCGCGAAGAGCCTCGAATGCGGGATCGCGCTCGGCCGCGCCGTGGATGCGCCTGTCGCCGAGTTCGTCGCGGCCCGGCGGCGCTTGCTGGCGGCGATGCGGGCGCGCCCTGAGCGCTTTGACCGCCGCGGGGCCGGCGCGCGCTACGCCATGGACTGGTATTATCCGGCGCTCTGCGGCGTGCTGACCCCGGCCGAGGGGCGCGAGAGGCTGCGCGCGGGCTGGGCCGGGTTTGTGCTGGCCGATCGGGGCAGCCGCTGCGTGGCGGACGAGCCCTGGGCGACTGTCGCCGAAAGCGCGGAGCTGGCCTTGGCTTTGGCGGCCGTGGAGGAGCCCGCTTTGGCGCGAGAGGTGTTCGAAGCTCAATTCAAGACCGTCGACGCGCTGGGCCGCTTTTGGATGGGGTGGCAGAGCGAGGAGGAAATCTTCTGGCCGCAGGAGCAGCCGGCGTGGACGCAAGGGGCCATGATCCTGGCCGCGGACGCGCTGTTCGAGCTGTCTCCGGCGTCAACCGTCTTGGTCCGCCCCGTCCCAGAAGCCGCGTAACCCCAATGAGATACGCCGCTCTGGGCCATTGAGGCCCCCAAGAGACCGACAGGGGCGCCGTTCGCGGGCGATGGCGGAGCGCGTCGCTGCGCCAGGGGGCGCGGCGTCACGACGAGTGAGCAGCGCCAGACCAGGCCTTGATTGCTGTTCGCCGCGCGCCGACATCCCGCTCTAAGAGTTTGCGCGATGGGGAGGTGAGAGATGCAGCGAGCGTTGGGGCGGGTCTTCACCGCCGTGAAATTCCTCGTCTATGTGGCGCTCGCTTACGTCACCGCGGGCGTGTCGACCTACCTGATCGACGAGCGTCGTTCTAAAGATCGCGCGCCATCGCCGTCCAAGCCGGACCAGACGATTTAAGTCTGTCATCGCCGTCCGCACACCGCGGTCGCCTTTCCCCGCCCGTTCGCCTCGCCCTGTCCTCTTCGTCGCAGGAGGGGAGGCGCGCGCGCCACCCATCGCGAACGGCGCCAGGGTCGGTCTTTTGGGGGGGCTCAATGGCCCCAAGCGGCGTAGCCCCGCCGCCAGGCCCCTCCTTGGCGGATCAGCAGCTGTTTGTGATGGCTGCGCCTGCGCGCACTTGGCGCGCGAACTCCTGCGCATCTTCGATCGACCGCAACAGACCCTGATTGTGGTTCGCGCCGTCATAGGTCTTGGACGCAAGTGTCATCCCCGCCGCACAGGCGCTTTCCAAAAAAGCGGATTGCATCGAGAAGGGGGTGATCCTGTCCGCCGTGCCAGACCCGGTGAAAACAGGCGTGTCGAAGTCGAGCTCGAAGAGGCCAGCCCGCGAGAAGACCTTCATCAACGCCAATTCGACAGGTGCGGTGAAGGCGCTGTTTGACGAAAGCGCAGCGTCTTGGGCGGCGCTGATGAATTCAAACACACAGATATCCGCGATCTGCTCGACAACAGGTTTGGCCTGCTCAGAGATCACGTCCGCCAATTTGAAATCGGGGTCGAGCATTTCGGCGTAGGCCAGCATGTAAAGCGACAAAGGCACAGAGGCTGACACCGCATCCCGGTCCCGTTGCGCTGTGAGTTGCCACATAACGGACAGCGAGAAATACGGTATTCCCGTCGCAATCACGCCGGCGAGCTTAACTTCGGGCGCGTAATCGCTGGCGTAGCTTGCCGTCGACAAGGCGCCGGTCGCGCCCTGCGATTGGCCGGAGATGATCACCTCAGAGGCTAACGGAAAATCAGACGTCGCAAGCGCCCGCATCAGGTCGAGGTTGTTATAGGCCATGGCGCGCGCATCCATGTAGGGGTGCGTGCCCGGCGTGCCGAGCCCCTGATAATCCGAGGCGGCGATGGCGTAGCCTGCGTCAAGCCATGGGTTGAGATACTGCGGATCGCGCGCGCCTCGTCCGTTGAATGACGGTGCGCAGACGTCGCCAATGCCGACGGTGCCATGCGACCAGACGAGTAAGGGCCACCCGCCTTCAGGCGCCTGACCTTCGGGGAGATAGAGCGCGCCTGAGACGGCGTTGATCGTGCGACCATCCATGCCGTCCGTGGAGCTGTAGAGAAGGAGAATGTTCTCTGCAGCGCTTTTGAGCACGGCATCGCCTTCCAGCGCCTCGGTGCGGATCAATACTCCAGCCGCCTCG